>NZ_JAUBVJ010000011.1:0-26957 GCF_036702785.1 Microcoleus sp. AR_TQ3_B6
TTCTTTCTTGATAGTTGACCTTCATAAAATATCCCTTATTTTTCTGGCATTGTAGCACTTATTTGGCAAAATGGTATTATTTCTGGACGGATGAATCCGGGGGCTTGTATCCTGGATGCTTTCGGTCATTAGTCAACACTTCGGACAGTTTTTGATTAGCAACCGTAGAATGGCGGTTTCAAGGGGATCGATATCAGGGCAACCTTTGTCGAGGCAGGATAGGGGAAAACCAAGACTTTCCGACTAGGAACTCAAAACCCAAGGGTTTGCGATCGCATTCGCTCCCTCAGAAACCGGGTTTCTGACTACATTGCTCGTTAATAAACCTAGGATGTTTGCGAAGAACCAAGTTTTTAGCCCACCCATGAGTAAACCCTGAAACTCTGCGAAGTGTTGTGATAATATAATGAGTAATTTGGAGTGTCAAAAAAAGACGATGGGAATCAACAAGCAGCAGCATAGAATATCTATAAAACCTTCAGTGATTAAAGTTATAGTTCTGTTTTGTCTGTGCTGCTTGTTAACTGCAAGCTGCGGACAAGGGGCCAATCGCTCTGCTAATTCGATCGGCGACAATGCTAATAATCGCGTTACTATTGGCACCACCTTGAAATTGCGGACGATCGACCCTGCGGACGCTTACGAAAGCCTATCAGGACAATTGCTGCGCAATTTGGGCGACACTCTCTACACCTACGAGTCGGGAACTACAAAGTTAATCCCCCACTTAGCGACAGCAATGCCAAAAGTTAGTCAAGACGGATTGACATATACAATCCCCTTGCGTCAAGGCGTTATTTTTCACGACGACACACCGTTTAACGCCGCAGCAATGGAATTTTCCTTGCAGCGGTTTATCAAAAATGGTGGCAGTCCGGCTATGTTGTTGAGCGATGCAGTAGAATCGGTGAAAGCCACGGGCGAATACGAATTAACTTTTCAACTCAAAAAGCCTTTTGCTGCTTTTCCTTCCCTGTTGACATTTTCCGGTATGTGTGCAGTTTCTCCGAAAGCTTACGAGATTGGGGAGGGTAAATTTAAACCAGATACGTTTGTGGGAACTGGACGCTACAAGCTGGCGAAGTACGGCAGCGATTCTCTCAAGTTTGACGTGTTTGACAAGTATTGGGGGGAAAAACCACTTAATCAAGGAATTGACCTTTTGCTGCTTTCTAGTTCGTCAAATTTGTTCAATACTTTTCGGACTGGTGCGATCGATGTGGCTTATTTGTCTCTGGATGTAGACCAATTTCGCAGCTTGGACGAGGGAGCAAAAAAAGGGAAATGGCAGGAAATCGCCGGGGAAAGCAGTACGGTTAGTTACATGACGCTGAATATGAAGTCTCAACCCCTGGACAAATTAGAAGTGAGACAGGCGATCGCAGCAGCGATGGATCGCCCCCTGATTAACGATCGCGTACTGCGGGGACAAGGACAACCGCTTTACAGTCTGATTCCCACAACATTCGACGTTCAAAAACCGATTTTTAAAGAACTGTACGGCGATGCCAACACGGCAAAGGCTAAGGAACTTTTAACGAAAGCGGGATACTCGGCCACAAATCCTTTTGTTCTGCAAATTTGGTATCCTTCAGCTTCCACAAAACGAGCTTTAGTCGCTAGTACGATGGAGGCGCTAGCTAAACTCAAAATGGACGGGATAATGCAGGTAGAAATTAACAGCGTTGAAGGTCCTACTTTGTTGCAAAACATAGAGAAGGGAATTTATCCGGCGGTTTTAGTGGATTGGTACGCCGACTTTTTCGACGCCGACAATTACATTCAGCCGTTTTTGGATTGTGCCACGGGTTCGGCCGCCGGGGGCTGTGAAAAGGGTGCTAGTCAAGGTCAGGGTTCGTTTTATTATAACGATCGGGTAAATCAACTGATCGACAAGCAACGCAAAGAACCAAACCCTCAAACCCGCAAAGCCCTATTTGCCGAAATTCAAGACATACTGGGCCAAGATGTACCTTTCATCCCTCTTTGGCAGGATAAGGACTATACCTTTGCTCAGAACAGCATCACCGGCGTCCGTCTCGAACCGACGCAATCCTTTCCCTTTTGGTTCCTGAAAAAGCAATAATTCTTTACTAGAATTTTTAGGAATTAAAACGTCCATAATTATTGCATATTTTGTGCACAATAGGGTGATGATTGTCACAGTTTATTAAAGAGACCGCTCACCCTACCCTCCCAAAAAAGGTGGGATATTATTAAAGAGAGATCTTGCTGAGGGTGGGTATATGAAACTTGGGATTTTAACAACAACAGGGCTGCTGATTGCGATCGGTTTGGCCTCGGGAGTAAAAGCAGAAAACGTATCACACGTGAAGCAACTCTTAGAAACTAAAAAATGTACCAAATGTGACTTGACAGGAGCGCAACTTGCTGGTATGAACCTGAGCGGTGCAGATTTGAGCGGTGCGAATCTCAGCGGTGCAAATTTGAACGGTGCAAATTTGAACGAAGCCAAACTGAACGAAGCAAATCTGAAACAAGCTAAATTGCAAGGTGCGAGTTTAATTGCGGCTAAAATGCACGGGGCAAATTTGGAGGGTGCTGATTTGAGCCGGGCTAATCTGAGTCTGGCGGGTTTAGTGATTGCCAGTTTGAAAAATACCAACCTCACCAGCGTTAATTTAATCGGTGCTAATTTAGAAAGTGCCGATTTGGCGGGTGCAAACCTGAGAAATGCTCGCCAGTCTGTAGCGAATTTAGCTGATGTCAGCCTCAGAGGCGGCAGTTTGTTGGGAATAGACGTACAGGGAGTCAACTTGCGGGATGCAAATTTGACTAATGCAAATTTGACTAATGCAAATTTGAACGGTTCGGACTTGACCGGTGCTAATTTAAAGAATGCCAATATGGCAAATGTAGATTTGAAAAACGCTTCTTTGCCGTAGGACGATCGCCAATTGCTATATCAAATTCGGGTGCTTAACAAACTTAATATAATAATGTAGGGGCAATTCTGAAATTGCCCCTACAGTTTTAATTCTAGGATTTATCTGATTTTCGGTCGCGGCGTGGATCCTTGTTCGCTGTGCGAAGCTTTTGGCTGGCTTCTGCGATTGCTTCATATTTATGATGTAGGATCAATCTTCCTCGTGAGCATCCTGCGGGAAACGGATAATATCATCCTCGCCCAGGTACTCGCCATTTTGGATTTCAATCATCACCAAGGGAATAACGCCTGGGTTTTCCACGCGGTGAGGAGTATTCATGGGAACGTAGGTTGACTGTTTCTGCATGAGAATCGTCTCGTAGTCGTTGCAGATAACTTTAGCGGTACCGGAGACGACAACCCAGTGCTCGCTGCGGTGATAGTGCATTTGGGTCCTGATGTGGTGCCCGGGTTTGACTTCAATGCGATTGATCTTGTAACGATCGCCCGAGTCTATGACTGTAACTTTGCCCCAGAAGCGGGTTTGCGTGCGATCGTCAATTTTTTCGTCGTCAGTTTTTTCGATTGTGTCCACTGTTTCCCCCATCCTGTTTATCTCGCTAACGGTGTCTGCCCAAATAGCTGTAATTAAAAGTATAGCAGCGATAGGGTAAGCGGGTAAGTGCGATCGGTTTAAACATTACTCAATTAGCCGCCACTGTCGAGCAGCAATAAATTGAGACAAATATCCCACATTTGTTGTGGCAATTATCACCTCATTCCCTTCATTTGCTACCAAAATAGCCAGAGTCGCCAAAATCATATCCCCGTCAAGTGGATTAGGTTCTGCAGTCAACAGTCAACAGTCAACAGTCAACAGTTTTTACTAACCATTTATGTCCGAAACCAACAATATAATAAACCAGCCATACATTTTTTGGAGGCTCTCGAACATCAGGTGGATCTGGGTTATTGGTTGGGTGGGGGCGGGTTTTTAGAGATTGTTTGCGCTCGTCAAATATTATCTGTAAAACCCGCCCCTGCCGGCTATCTTTGGGGTGGATCTGGGTTATTGGTTGGGTGGGGGCGGGTTTTTAGAGATTGTTTGTCAGCCTCAAATATTGTTGGTAAAACCCGCCCCTACAGACCATCTCCGGGGCGGGTTTCACCAACTATCTATGCCTGAAACCAACAATATAATAAACCTGCCCCCGCCTAAAGGTAAATTGGAATCTACATTTTTTGAAGGCGATCGAACATCAGGTTAATCTGGGTTATTGGTTGGGAACGATCGAACACCTACGCTTTGCGCGAACGACGGCGAATCAGCACACTCATCACTTGCTTCGGATTAGCCGCACGCTGTACGGGACTCCAATCGCTAACTTGGGCAAATCCCAGCCGGTACAAAGTGAGTAGGGTTTCCCTGACACCATTGGGCGAACCGACAACCGTTAACAGCACCACTTCCTGTTCGGATATTGCTGAGTCTGAATTTGGGCGACCGGATAAGTTGTCGTCAGGCACGAATTCCTGTGACATAATTATGTTCTCCTTGATTTTTGGTTTTGTAGGAAAACCCAAAAACCCAGCCGCCCCGCAGTTCAAGACATAGCAGGGCGGCTACAGAGAATGTTAAGATACTCCGTTAGCCTCCAGACTGCTCTCTCAGTTTGGCGGTTAGCTGTCCATTGCTGTTGGTAGCAGCTTTGGGCAGTGCAACTAGATTTTTGGGCGACGACGCGGGTTGCCTCCTCTACAAGCTTGGGCAACCTCTCTCTTCAAAGCCTAGCCGCAGATGGGGGCCGGTGTCAATCGATTTTGGATTTTAGATTTGGGATTTTGGATTTTAGAATTGTCCTGGAAGGACGAGTGGTGAGAAACCGGGTTTTTTGCCCTGAAGAGGGGTTACAGCGGGTAGAAGCTGTAAAAAACCCGGTTTCTTTGAGTTTTAACCGCAGATGTTGGCGGATGTACGCTGATGGACGCAGATGAATACAGCCACCCGTTGCTCTTTTTATTTGCTCAATACGCCTTCGGGAATTCCTAAAATATCCTCAATTCTCGGCATATCTTCTAAGGCAATCACTCGTCCTTCATTCTCAAAACCAGCTATTTGATCGAAGTTCAAATACCGATACAAATCACTAGCAAAAGGATCGATTCTTTTTGACACAATGTCGTTGTATTCTTGGACTGTGGGAATTCGACCTAACAGGGAACAAACTGCGGCTAATTCTGCGGAACCGAGATAAACTTGCGCGTCTTTGCCCATGCGGTTGTTAAAGTTGCGGGTAGAAGTTGAAAATACGGTTGTCGCATCTTTAACCCGCGCTTGATTGCCCATACAAAGACTGCATCCGGGCATTTCTGTGCGAGCTCCAGCGGCTCCAAAAATGCTGTAGTAACCTTCTTCTTTGAGTTGCTGTTCGTCCATGCGGGTGGGCGGACAAATCCACAGGCGAGTTTTTACTTCCCCTGCACCTTCCAATACTTTCGCAGTCGCGCGGTAGTGACCGATATTTGTCATGCAGGAACCGACAAATACTTCGTCAACGCGATCGCCCGCAACCTCACTCAACAATTTAACATTATCCGGGTCGTTGGGAGCAGCCACAATTGGCTCTTTAATCTCGTTCAGATCGATTTCGATGATTTCAACGTACTCCGCATCAGCATCCGCCTCCATCAGCACCGGATTGGCCAGCCATTCTTCCATCTTCGCCACCCGGCGCATTATCGTCCGCGCATCTTGATAGCCCCGCGCCACCATGTTTTTTAGCAGCGCGACATTGGAACGAATGTACTCAGAAACTGTCTCCACGCTCAATTTAATCGTGCATCCGGCGCAAGAACGCTCGGCCGTGGCATCGGTCAATTCAAAAGCCTGCTCGACCTTCAAATCTGGCAAACCTTCAATCTCCATAATCCGCCCAGAAAAGACGTTCTTCTTATTCTGTTTCGAGACTGTCAGCAAGCCTTTTTGAATCGCCACGTAGGGAATTGCATTCACCACATCCCGCAGGGTTACTCCGGGCTGCAATTCGCCTTTGAACCTCACTAAAACTGATTCTGGCATATCCAAAGGCATGACGCCCAAGGCGGCAGCAAAGGCTACTAATCCCGAACCCGCAGGAAAGGAAATTCCCAAAGGAAAACGAGTGTGAGAATCGCCGCCGGTTCCCACTGTATCCGGCAATAACATTCGATTCAGCCAGGAGTGAATAATGCCGTCTCCGGGACGCAAGGCTATGCCCCCGCGCTCTGCCATGAAATCGGGTAATTCATGGTGAGTTTTGACATCAACTGGTTTCGGATAAGCGGCGGTGTGGCAGAAACTTTGAATTACCAAATCGGCGCTAAATCCCAAACAAGCAAGTTCTTTCAATTCGTCCCGAGTCATCGGCCCGGTGGTATCTTGGGAGCCGACTGTTGTCATGGCTGGTTCGCAAGATGTACCGGGACGAACGCCGGACAAACCGCAAGCTTTCCCTACCATTTTTTGTGCTAAGGTGAAGCCTTTGCCGGTATCGGCGGGAATAGTCGGGCGGGTGAAAATAGTGCTTGGTTCTAGTCCTAAAGCTTCGCGGGTTTTGTCGGTTAAAGTGCGTCCAATTAATAGCGGAATTCGGCCACCGGCGCGAACTTCGTCTAGAATTGTGTCGGGTTTGAGGGTGAAGGTGGAGATGATTTCTCCGGCTTCGTTGGTAATTTCGCCTTTGTAGGGATGGATGGTAATTACCATTCCAGTGGACATTTTGGAGACGTCGCATTCGATCGGCAAAGCCCCGGAATCTTCAGCGGTATTGAAGAAAATCGGGGCGATCGCACCTCCTAAAATATAACCGCCACTGCGCTTGTTCGGCACAAACGGAATATCGTTGCCAATGTGCCACAGCACGGAATTAATCGCCGATTTCCGCGAGGAACCGGTGCCGACAACATCACCAACATAGGCTACGGGATGGCCTTTTAGCTTCAAATCTGCAATGGTTTGCAAGGTTCCTGGCATCTTACTTTCCAGCATCGCCAAAGCGTGCAGGGGAATATCGGGCCGCGTGGTAGCATGAGGTGCTGGCGACAAGTCGTCAGTATTGGTTTCTCCGGGAACTTTGAAGACTGTAACGGTAATCGCTTCCGCCAGTTGGGGCCGGGTGGTGAACCACTCGGCATCCGCCCAAGAATCGACGACCTGCTTGGCGTAGGGATTGGTATCGGATAAAGTCAGAATGTCGTGGAAGGCGTCGAATACTAACAGCGTTTTGCTCAAGGCCCGGGCTGCGGTGGCGGGAATGGCGATTTCGGCAGTGGGATTGAGCAATTCGATTAAAGATTGGACGTTGTAACCGCCCATCATTGTCCCCAGCAGGTAAACTGCCCATTTGGGAGCAATTAGGGGGCTGTGGATTTCGCCTTTGGCAATGCCAGTTAAAAAACCAGCTTTGACGTAGGCGGCGCTGTCTACTCCGGGCGGGACGCGATCGCGCAATAATTCTATTAAGGTTTCTTCTTCTTGTGCCGGCGGATTTTTCAGCAGTTCACACAGTTCCGACGTTTGCTGGGCGTCTAGCGGCAGCGGTGGAATTCCCAAAGCGGCCCGAACGGCCGCGGTACGGCGGTAAGATTCAAGCATTTCTCCTCTCTCCTCGAATAGTATTCGGTGGTTGTTTGCAGGTGACTTTACTTTTTAGATTAGGAGCTTCCGCTGCACATTGGGCAAAGTACCTCGCTATACATAAAAACTTAACGCAACTTTAAAAACAGTAGATTGTCATACCAAAGAGAGGTGTTCTCTCCACCGTGCGTGCAGGATATCAAACTCCAGCCGAGCAGTTTAGGGGCGTTGAGTTGTATTGTTCTGGTTAAGATTAATGTGTTGTAGGGTACAGTCGATCGTCCTCTGCATCTTCCATCGTCGTTTTCCACCAGTTTAAAAAAGTTGTCCTGCTAATGGATCGATTAAAAAATGGAAAGTTTTATCCCTGAAAACTCTGAAGACAGTCAGGGCCAGGTCTCCAAGCCAGACTTATACAAAGAACTGCAAGGAACCACAGAATTAGTGCTGACGATTGCCAACTCGATGCCGATACCCATGATCGTCAGCAGTCTGGCTGACGGCACAATTCTTTATAGCAACGATTTATGCCGTCAGGCTTTTGGGTTGACAGCATTCAAGTCGATCGACGGCGAAAAAGCCGACCTGCTCTACCACAACCCCGCAGACCGCGAGGAACTGCTGTTGCGGCTCGCCTGCCACGGACACGTCCGCGAGACAGAAGTCCGCCTTAAAAAAGCTGACGGTACGCTGTTTTGGGCAAGTGTATCGATGCGGTATTTGACATTGCTGTCAGGAAAAGCTGTTCTGTCGGTGTTCTGCGACATTACCGATCGCAAGCGAGCCGCCGCCCAAGAGCAGGAATTGCTCGCGTCAATTCACTTGCGGGCGCGCCAGCAAGCGGCCGTCGCTTATTTGGGGCAGCAGGCCCTGGCTGAAACAGATTTGTCCGCACTGATGGACAAAGCTGCGGTTTTAATTGCTCAAACGCTGGAGGTTGATTATTGTCAGTTGTTAGAACTGTTGCCCTCTGGCCATGCTTTTCTGCTGCGAGCGGGGGTTGGCTGGCAGCCGGGCCTCGTCGGCAGGGCTACTGTTAGCGCTTCTGCCCGATCGCAAGCAGGTTACACATTGCTTGTGGGGGAACCGACGGTCGTCGAAGATTTGCGGGTGGAAACGCGCTTTAGCGGGTTGCCGCTGCTGCACAACCACGGGGCTGTCAGCGGCGTTACTGTCATTATTCCCGGCAATCGGGGACTCGGGAGCAACTGGGGACACGCAGAACCAGCGAACAGTTCCTCCTCGCCGGCCTGGGGCATTTTGGGGGTGCATACCAACCAAAGGCGAGTTTTCAGTCAAGATGACGTTTATTTTGTAGAAGCGATCGCCAATGTATTAGCTGCGGCGATCGAGCGGATTCTATCGCAAGAGCGTTTGCAAATGATGGAACGGGCGATCGAAAGTTGCAGTAACGGCATTGCCATCACCGACGCGACCGTTGCAGATAATCCGATTATTTATGTCAATCCGAGTTTTGAGCGGATCACCGGTTATAGCAGAGACGAGTTAATTGGGAAAAATTGCCGATTTTTGCAGGGCAGCGACACGGACACCGCCGCTGCCAAACAATTGCGAATTGCGATTGAAGAAGGTAGAGAATCTCAAGTTATCCTGCGCAACTTTAGGAAAGACGGCACGCCTTTTTGGCACGAACTGTCGATCGCTCCGGTTTACAACTCGCGGCGACACTTAACCCACTTTATTGGAGTGCAAACAGACATTACTGACCGCCAGCGCTCGGAAGAAGAATTATTTTTAAATTCTCAAGCTTTAGCAGCTTTTAGCGCTAATCTCAAACACTTGCACCGGATTACAACTTATCATTATCAAAACTTTGAAGAGCTAGTAGACGATTATCTAACAGCCGGCTGTTTGATGTTTGGACTTACTATGGGCATAATGGCTGAAGTTGAGGGGGAAACTTTTATTGTGCGGGCAGCGAAAACAGATTTAGCATACTTCGTGCGCGGCTTAGAATTGAAGCTCAGCGATACTTACTGCGCTGCGGTAATTCAACTAAAAAAAACAGTTGCGTGTGCTCATATAGGAGCAACAAAGGAAATGCGCGAACATCCAGCTTATCAAATATGTAAGTCGGAATCTTACATCGGAACGCCGATATTTATTAACAATAGAACTTACGGAACTTTGAGTTTTAGTTCGCCAGAAATCAAGAAAAAAGATTTTGAATACCAGGAAATAGAAATCATAGAATTGATGGCTCAAAGCATCGGTAAAATTCTGGGGTTTCACCAAATGGAAGTCGAACGCCAGCAAGTCGAAAAAGAGCGCTGCGATTTGATAGTATCTCTCCAAGAAAGTGAAGAACGCTATCGCCGTTTAGTAGAACTATCTCCCGAAGCGATCGCCGTTCACAGTCAAGGGAAAATCGCCTACATCAATGCTGCCGGCGCTAAACTCTTCGGTGCGAGCTCTCCCGAGGCGCTAATCGGCTTTCCGGTATTGCATTTCGTCCATCCAAACTATGTGCAAATAGCTAGAGAGCGCATTCGGCTAGTCGAGGAAGAAAATCAGCCTATTGACCTTGCCGAACAAAAACTGATGCGGCTCGACGGACAAATAATAGACGTTGAAGTTGCCGGCATCCCCGCTACTTATCAAGGCTCGAGGGCCGCCCAGATTATTATCCGAGATGTCACCGAGCGCAAGCGAGTAGAACGGCAACTGCTGCACGGCGCTTTTCACGATGCGCTGACCGGTTTGCCCAACCGTGTTTTGTTCCTCGACAGGCTAGGACAAGCCATCCGCCGATCCAATCAGTCTCCCGATTACAAATTTGGTTTACTTTTCCTAGATTTAGACCGCTTCAAAGTAGTTAATGATTCTTTAGGGCACGTTTTAGGAGACAAACTCCTAGTCGCCCTCGCGGAGCGGCTGCAAAGCTGCGTGCGGGCTTCTGATACCGTGGCCAGGCTGGGGGGAGACGAATTCACCATCCTGCTAGACCACATTCAGAGCCTCAGCGACGCCACCCTAGCAGCTAAAAAGATACAAAAAGAACTGACGAGACCGTTTAATATCGAAGGGCACGAAGTATTTACCACCGCTAGCATTGGCATTGTTTTCAGTCGAGGCGAAGCCAACGACAGTGGCGAATCGAATCTGTACACTCATCCGGAAGAATTTCTACGCGATGCTGACATCGCTATGTACCGCGCTAAAGCTTTGGGCAAGGCCCGCCACGAGGTGTTTAATTTGGCGATGCACGACCAAACTATGTCGCTGTTGCAGTTAGAAACTGACCTGCGGTTGGCTATTCTGGGCAAGGAGGAATTAGGCCAGAGCAAGGATCAATGTTCGCACTTTATTGTTCACTACCAACCGATTGTTTCGATCGCCAACGGTGCGATCGAAGGTTTTGAGGCTTTGGTGCGGTGGAAGCACCCGGTTCGGGGTCTAGTTCCGCCGTCTACTTTTATCCCTGTAGCTGAAGAAACAGGTTTGATCGTGCCTCTGGGAGCCTGGGTGTTGCGGGAAGCTTGTCGGCAATTGCGCCTTTGGCAAGAAATGTTAACGGAGTCCGAGGGAAGAAGTCCGATGTCCGTCGGAATAAGCAAGAAGGAACAAGGAAGAGGTTCGAGGGCAAACGGCCATCTACGGGATTTAACTGATTTAACGGATACAGGGAATGAGGAAAACGGAAGAAGGAACCGGGAAGAAATAATCGGTAAAAATTTACCAATTCCCAGTTACCAATTCCCGATTTCCGATTTCCACTCCCCTGTTACTAATGCCCACTTACCACTTACCAATACTTCGGCTACACTCAGTAAAAGTTCTCAGTTACAAATTCCCAATTTTCAATTCCCAACTATTGATGCTTCGCAATTAACAATGAGCGTCAATCTTTCTCCTAAACAGTTAGGTATGCCGAATTTAATCGAGCAAATCGATGAAATTTTAGCAGAAACTGGCTGCGCTCCAAGCTGTTTAAAATTGGAGATTACTGAAAGCGCGCTCGTGGACAATGTGAAGAAAGCCAATATTGTGCTCGCCCAATTAAAAAATAGAAATATTCGATTGTCGATAGACGATTTCGGTACAGGTTATTCGTCTTTGAGTTACTTGCACCGCTTTCCGCTGGATACGCTGAAGATCGATCGATCTTTTGTGAGTCGCTTGGGGGCTGTCGAAAACGGTGACGGCGGGGGTCAGCCTTTGCAGATTGTGCGGGCGATCGTGACTCTGGCTCACAATTTGGGATTGAATGCGATCGCCGAAGGTGTGGAGACAGCCGAACAGTTAGCACAGCTTCGAGAACTAGACTGCGAATTAGCTCAGGGATATTGGTTTTCTAAACCTTTGGACAGTTCCGCGATGACTGAAATGCTGATAAATATCAGTAATATCGATTGACGGTTGACGGTTGACGGTTGACGGTTGACGGTTGACGGTTGACGGTTGACGGTTGACTGTTAACGGGCGGGTCAAAAATGAGCCAAAAATACCAGCCCACAATCTCCCATCTCAAAAACCAGCCCCGACCGGGATATTAGGGTTAATCGATCGGACATGATATGAGTGAGGTACAGATTGGCAATTGATAATTGGTAAGAAAGTGAAGTATGGTGGGTTAGGTAGGGAGATTTTTGCTACAAACTCACAATCTCTACATTGACGCACTAGAGAATAAATGGTGCATCAGAATTAAATTTTCGGTATGGTTGAGAATTACCAAACTGAGGCACCCTAACGCTTTCGCAATTCCCAATTCCCAATTCCCAATTCTCAATTCCCAATTCCCAATTAACAATTAACAATTAGCTTTGAGTGGAATCTCGATCGCGAATTCTGCACCCTGTCCCGGCGAAGAAGTGCATTTCAGCGAGCCTTTGTGTCTGTCTGTAACAATTTGATAGCTAATTGACAAGCCCATCCCAGTGCCTTTTCCCACAGGTTTAGTGGTAAAAAATGGGTCAAAAAGTCGATTGCAGACAGTCTTTGTCATTCCCAGGCCGTTGTCAGAAATCCGAATGAGTACCCGATCGGGTTTTGGGATTTCAGTTTTGATGGAAATGATACTAGGATTTTCCCGCAGTTGAGCGGCCGAAAGCCGCGCTCCTCTCTCTTCCAAAGCATCTAAAGCATTGCTCAATATATTCATAAATACTTGATTTAACTGCCCAGCATAACATTCTACCAAAGGCAAATTGCCGTATTCTTTAATCACCTCAATTTCTGGAAGATTGTGTTTGGCTTTGAGCCGGTGCTGCAAAATCATCAGGGTGCTATCTATGCCTTCGTGAATGTTGACTGCTTTCATTTCTGCTTCGTCCATGCGGGAGAAGGTGCGCAGAGATGCCACGATTAGCTGAATTCTGTCTGCACCGACTTTCATCGAGGAAAGCAGTTTCGGCAAGTCATCCATCAGAAAGTCGAGTTCAATAGCTTCTAGTTCCTCTTGAATTTCCGGGACTGGATCCGGATAGTGGTTTTGGTAAAGTTCGAGCAGGTGTAGCAAGTCTTGAGTATAGTCGTTGGCGTGGGTCAGATTGCCGTAAATAAAGTTAACTGGGTTGTTGATTTCGTGGGCGACTCCGGCCACAAGTTGACCGAGAGATGACATTTTTTCGTTTTGAATTAACTGCGATTGAGCGCTGGTTAATTGCTGCAACGTTTGCTCTAATTCGAGAGCTTTATTGCGAGTTTGGGCGTAAAGATCGGCTTGGTTGAGGGCGATCGCCAATTGAACAGTAATCGCCTGCAACAATTCTACTTCGCTATCGCTCCAAGGCCGCACAGAACGGCAGGAGCAGCAGGTAACTGCGCTCATTACCCCGGAAAGTGCCTGGATGGGGATGATTAATACAGATTGGTAGCCCATCGATCGAAGGGTTTGTTTCCAAACAGGATCTGCGACTGTTTCGACATCATCCACCCGCAGCATTTCCATCTGCAAGAGTTTTTCTCCCAGAGTACCGAAGTCGGAAGCTTGATAGCTACCTATTAAATCGGGAAGTTCCCGAAGGCGAGATTCTTTAATAATTTCCCAGAAAGGCTCCTCCCCGTCCTCGCGATACCAGGCAAAATTGCAACGATCGATCTGCATGAAAGCGTGAATTTCCTTAACTGCGACTGTAACGATGCTGTCGAAGTCGAGGGAATTGCGGATTTGAGCGGTGAGACTGTTGAGTAATTTTTCTCTATTGGCCTGCTGTCTGAGTCTGGCTTCCGATTCCCTCAAAGCAATTTCTCCCCGCTTGCGCTCAGTAATGTCTTCGGTAACTCCTAATAAATATTGGGCATTACCTTCTCGATCGAGAATTGCGGTTTTCTTTGTATGCAATATGCGAGTATCGCCTTCTCTTGTTTGAATTATTTCTTCGGGAATCTCTATAATTTGCCCGGCCGCGAGCGCTTCCCGGTCTTTGGCGGTGAAAAAGTCGGCTTGTTCTCTGGGGAAAAAGTCGTGGTCGTTTTTGCCCATAACTTCTGCTGCACTGAAACCGAGCAAGTGTTCGGCGGCTGGGTTCCACAGTACAAATCGCAACTGTTCTGCTTCTTTGCCAAATACTGCGACGGGTATGGTTTTGAGTACGGATTCCATAAAATGTTGAGCCTGTTGCAGTTCTGCTTCTGCCTGTTTGCGGTCGCTAATATCTCGGACGTTGGCAATGACGCTGAGATTGCCGTTGAGATGAATTCTCGACAGGGCAATTTCTGCATCAAAAGTTGAACCGTCGTTGGGACGCCTCGCTTTCCATTCCACGCGACCCGTGGAGCCGGCTAATACTCTTTCCCAAAGTTCTCCCAGTTGTTCAATGGGATTGTCCGCGCTCGAATAGTCGTTTTTAATGGATAATTTTGTTGCTTGTTCCTGGCTCACTCCGTACATTTCTAACATTCGATTGTTGACATCGAGAATGTTGCCTTCTAAATCGTGAATGAAGATAGCATCGTAGACATTGTTAAATATGGTTCGCAGGTTTTGCTCGGAAACTTGCAGGGCTGCTTCTGCAAGTTTTCGATCGCCAATTTCTTGTTCTAACTGGGCGACTGCTTCGGACAGTTCGGCCGTGCGCTCGCTCACTCTGTCTTCTAACTCGGCTGCAGCTTGCCGCAGCGCTGCTTCGGCGGCTTTGCGATCGGTAATGTCGATCGCCGTTCCGAACAGTTTTACCACCTTGCCGTTGACATCGGTTTCGGCTTTGCCCAGGGCGTTCACGTGCCGCAGCGTGCCGTCGGGACGGTAATGGCGGTAATCAAAATCAAAGGGGATGCCTGCTGCGAGTCCCCGCTGCACTTGAGTCTGCCACAGTTCCAAATCTTCTGGATGAATCAGAGCGACCTGTTCGGCTAGGTTGGGCGCTAAGAAGGTCGGTTCGAGCCCGAGGATGCGGAAAAGTTCTTCCGACAAAGTGACGGTTCCGGTGGCTGCGTCGATTTCCCAACTGCCAACGTGGGCGAGTCTCTGGGCTTCTTCTAGCTGTCGCTGGCTCTCGCGGATGGCGGTTTCGGCAACTTTGCGATCGGTAATGTCGAACAATACGCCGCAAAATATGATTTCGCCGTTCTCGCTGCGGGTGGGCATCGAGTCGCCCTGCCACCAGCGAATCTCACCGTCGGGCTTGACTAACCGCCCTTCGTAGTGCCACAGGCAGAGGTTTTCTACCGCTTCGGAGACGGAGGCGATGTAGCTTTCCAAGTCTTCGGGGTGGACGCGGCAAATGAATGTATTCATGTCTCGCATCATTTCTGCTGCTGTGACGCCGCTGATATCTTCAATGCGATCGCTCATGTAGTCAATGTGCCAAACTCCGTCACGGTTGCAAAACTGGAACAAAGCTCCGGGCATGGTGGCGGAGATCGTCCGAAACCTGGTTTCGCTGGCCGTGAGGGCGGCAAAAGTCTGGCGCAGTTCTGCCGTGCGTGCTTCTACTCTGCGCTCTAGTTCTGCGTTGGCGTGTTGTAAGGCTGCTTCTGCTCGCTTGCGATCGGTAATGTCGGTGGCTGTACCGGTGGTGCCGAGGACGTTTCCTGTTTCGTCGTACAGGGCGATGGCGTTGAACATCAAATGTTTCATGCTGCCGTCTTTGGCGATGTGGGTGCATTCGTACTGGAAAATTGATTCTCCGGCCAACACGCGAGCGAAAACTTCTAAATCTTTCTGGCTTTGTTCAGGTGTCGCAAAGTCGGAGAAGGGCCGACCGATCATTTCTTCTGGTTGGTAACCGTAGATGTACTTAACTGCTGGGTTGACGAAGGTGTAGCGCCCGATCGCATCGACCGACCAAATCATATCTTGGGAGGTTTCTACCAGGCTGCGGTATTTGGCTTCGCTGGCTTGGAGTGCTTCTTCTGCTTGTTTGCCTTCCGTCATATCGCGGGAGACGCCGACTGTCATTACAACTTGCCCGTCTTCGCTGCGGATAGGTGCTTTGACTGTGTTGAACAGTCGCACTTCTGAGTCGTGCCGCGTCACCGGTTCTGCGGAAATTTCCAGAGTTTGTCCGGTGTCAAATACGAAGGCGTCATCTCTGATGTACTGGAGAGTATTGTCGGGATTGGCGAAAGGTGCGTCTACGATGTCTTGAAGTTGCTCTTGAGTCATGCCGTAATAGTCGCGGAATGCTTTATTTGCCCAGACTATTTTCGATTGGGGGCCTTTGACCAATACCATATCGGCGATCGAATCGAGAATTTGGTGATATTTTTGCTCGCTGTCGCGGAGTTTCTGCTGCGCGGATTCGATTTCTGCTATTTGCCTCTGGGTTTGCAAGTGCAGTTCGGCTTGGTAGATGGCAACTGCTAAATGGTCGCCTACTTGTCTGGCAAATTCGATTTCGTCTTCTTGCCAATCGCGGGGTTTGCCGCACTGGTCAATGCACAGCAATCCCCACAGGTGTTGCCCTTGCAGCAGCGGTACGACTAAGTTAGCTCGGATTTGAAATCGCTTGAGGATTTTGAGGTGACAAGCGCTCAATGGGGCTTTGTAGATGTCGCTGACTGCTTGAACGTAACCTTGGGTGTAGTTGGCTGCCAATTGTTCATCCAACGAGTAGTCGAGGACTCTTGCTCCCAAACATGGGCTGTATAGGGGAAGAACGTCTTCGCAAACTACTTCGCCCTCCTTCCATTCGGATTCTGGAAGAAAGCGGTATATGGCGACTCGATCGGCATTTAGGAGTTGCCGGAGTTCCGTGGCTGTAATTTTGAATATTGTTTCTAAGTCTAGGGATTGGCGAATTTTGCGAATCACTCCCATCAGCGCTTGCAGCTTTTTGAAGCAGATTTGAGACTGCGTTTCTTTTTCTAGGTGAGCTAGCTTCTGGCGCAGGTTGGTTAGTTCTTGATACAGGTATTGATTAGACATAATGCTCTTTCTTTCGTTATTTTGCGGTTTGGTATCGAGGTTGATGGCATCTCAATAGCGCTCTGCAAGTTCAGCGTGCTCTCATCAAAAGGGCAAAGGACAAATTCTCCTACTGCTGCTAGCACTTACCACCTACTCCCGCTACATTTCCGTAACTTTTATGAATTGGGAGGCGGAGCGAGGAGCTTAATTCAGTATATTTACTGAGAAAGCGGGCGCTGATTTCCTACGGCATAAATTGTCAATTATTGAAAATAATACTAACAAAACTTACGCATAAACCCAGTTTTTTAACGTAATTAAGTCAGGGAAGCTCCGAAAGTGGAAACGATCAACCCGGCTTCCGGGCGGGAATACGCGGAGCGTCCTGACTAATTTTGGGCTTTTTTGCGATCGCCTGCGGTTGCAATTGTCACCCTTTTATTATTACCGCAAACTTGATGATGGTTTCTTTGCTGTAGCACTCAAAGATACTGTTGGGAGCGCCACTCTTGATTTTTTTTAACTGAGCCGAGAGCCTTTTCTATAGTTTCCACTAATTCTCGATTTCTCTCTCTTAACTCTTATTTTATACACCCTTTGGATCGATCGGCTTTTTTTAATTATTTCCCTGGAATTTTAATTGCTTTATGCTAGCAATTTTATTTGTTAAACTTATTGACATCCACCGAAGCAGAGGTGATACCTGTTTAAAAAAAGAATGCAACTGTAGCCCCTTACTCCAAACCCATACACAATAACTCAGTCCCCATCTCAAATCTCAAATCTCAAATGGTATGAGTTCTAGGTTAAAGAGTTAAAGTAGTTGCAGGCTAGGGTTAAATTGGATCAACTCAATGGCGATTCCTTGCCCTTCCCGAAGGCAGGCGCGTTCAGGATAGCTTCGCTTCACGAATACTTTTCGCCCGATTTTTGTATTTCCTGAGAAAGTGTAAGATTTTTTAGATGATACCAATAATTAGGGTATCATATTTTTGACTAAAGTCAAGGTATTTCAAGCTTGATTAATAGAAAGGGCAATCACCTGCCTTAAAGTTTGGGCAAAGTAATAATAAATTCCGTATAAGCTCGCGTTTGGCTTTCTACCTTTAAAGTGCCACTGTACAGTCCTGCAATAATATTGCAACTCAGAGACAACTCCAAACCTGTTGCTTCTCCAGTCGGTTTAGTAGTAAAGAAAAGATGGAAGATATTCTCGGGAATTTATAGAGTAATTCTGATGCCGTTCTCGCGGGGAATTTCAACTGCTTTTACCAAAATTTGGGTAAAAACCCAAATTTTGGGATTCCAACTTTCTGTTTGTGGCTCAATTCCTTGCTGCTAACTTTTTGGCTTTTGAAAGACAGCATAACAAGCACTATCAAGGATATTTATAAAAGCGCAGGTGAGCTCGGGGAATGCTACTTCTGAGAGGGCGATCGCACTTTCATACTCAGTATAAATCGTCACATTGATGCGGAGAGCGATCGCCTGCTGGGATAGGCCAACTGCACTGCTTCTTCTAGCCAAGCGTTAATCTCTGTCAACTGTCGCTGGCCGGTGTCAGTCCGCAGGTACTCCATCATACTGCGAATAATATTTTCGGATTTTTGGAGTGGTTAATAGCTGCATTATTGTCTAGAATATCTATTAAAATATGCTTGACAGACATTCGATAGTATCTACATATAAATTTTAGAATTTTTCGTCAAATTATTTTAGTAGTTTTTCCCTCAATTCCACCGAGCTTTCAGCATAATTATTAACACACTTGAGAGGATGGCGGATTTCACGAGCGACTCCAGCAGTTAAATATCAGAGAGATTTGTGATTGAAGTTTGGGCGGATTAGATATTCGTGTTTTAGTCGAGCAAATGTTTTTACTGTTAAATATTTGGCTTCGATCAGTTTGAAAATTATTGAATTGTTTTGGTTTAACTTTTTTCCTTGATAGATGATATCAACTCCGGTAGCATCGGAATTAATATTACTCACAGTCAGGACACCGCGAGTGCCTTAGTCCCTACCCCTATTTATTGTAGGGACTAAGGCACTCGCGGTGTCCTCTATATCATTCCGATGCAACCGGAAACAATATGACAGTTTTGACGCTTTTGTGCAAAGTATCTTGGATGTGATATTCAGAGAAAATCGGCATTGATGGTGCCTATAAATTAAATTGGTTAAATATAGATGCAAAATCGAGAAGGGTAGAGCGAGTATAATAAAGTTGGTTTTTAGTAATACCATTTTAAAAAATGCAACTGTAAACAAGCCCTCAACCGTTGCGGCATCAGTCATATCATGTCCGATCGATTGACCATAATATCCCGGCCGGGCGGGTTTTTGAGATTATCAATTATTGGCAGATATTGTTGGTGAACCCGCCCCTACCTGAGGTCGGGTAATCGACTGGACATGATATCATTCCCTATTCTTTAATCTAAAATCTAAAATATAAAAGAGTATAACTAGAAAGAGTCCTAATTAAGCGAAACTCTGAAAAATTCAGTCCTGACTACAAACTGACAGCGGTTATTTTGCAGGACACGATGTATTTTATATTTATCACTTAGGACATTTTTTTTGCAATTATTTTTACAAGTCATATCATTTCCGGTTACACCGGAATGATGTTGACGGTTGACGGCTGACTGTTGACGCCGTGAACAGTCAACCGTCAACAGTGAACTCAAATTTACTATTCCGATGCTAACGGATTTGATATCAGAGCGAAAAAATATCGGGCAGTTTTTGGGTTTTAGTCAACGGTTTATTGCCGGAATGATTCGATCGCACCATCGGGAATATTAATTTTTTTTAGTAGGAACTAGAAGAGACTGCATTGACCGCCCAAAGGCAGAAAGTAGAAGGCTTTCGGGAGAAAAATTTTGACCGGGTTCTAAGACTGGAACGAAGTCTTTTCGTGAAAACCCCGTTCAGGAGTATCTGAAAAAAAAACGGATACAAACTTAACTAGAAGTTTTCAGTATCGCCCTCGCTTCCTCAATATTTTGGGAAACCAATTTGCCCGACTCGATAAAGGCTGCTCTTTCAGTATCGCTGAGTTCGAGTTCCACTACTTGCTCGACTCCCTGATATCCCAAGCGGCAGGGAACTCCTAAAAAGATATCTTGCACGCCGTATTCACCGTGCAAATAAACGCAGCAAGGCAAGAGTCGCGACTGATTTAATAAAATAGATTCTACCATCACACAGACAGAAGATGCGGGTGCAAAATAAGCACTACCAGTCTTCATCAATCCTACAATTTCTGCGCCAGCGTGGCGAGTCCGCTGTACGACTCGATCGATCGCCCCAGCATCCATAAGTTGAGCGATGGGAATGCCCTTAACAGTGGAATAGCGGGGCAAAGGAACCATCAAATCGCCGTGAGAACCGATGACTGTTGCACTGACTTCAGCAATTGAAACGCCCAATTCCATGGCAATAAAAGTTTGAAAGCGGGCGGAGTCGAGTATTCCCCCCATACCTATGACTCGGTGTTTTGGCAAATCAGCAGCTTCCCACGCTAAATAAGTCATGATATCTAGGGGATTTGTGACGGCGATTAAGATTGCTTCTGGAGAATGCTCGATCGCCTGTTTTGTGGCTTCGGTGACAATTCGAGCATTGATTTTAATTAAATCTTCCCGATTGATACCGGGTTTGCGCGGAACTCCGGCGGCAATTACTATGATACTTGAGTTAACCGTATCTGTATAATCATTTGTACCGACTATTTTGCGATCGTGGCGTTCCACTCCCCTTGCTTCCATCAAATCCAAAGCAACGCCCTGCGGCCAACCTTCGACAATATCTAGCAATACTACATCTGCCAGATTTTTCTCGGCAATTCGCTGGGCTAAGGTGCTGCCGACTTTGCCTGCACCAATAATTGATACGCGGGTTGATGGAAAATTCATTCGATTTTAGATTTTAGAGTTTAGATTTTAGAGTTTAGATTTTAGATTTTAGCAATCAGCTTAATTGGGGAAAGGTGCGCGGTGTGCACCCTTCGCTACATTAAGAACAGGGATGTTTAGTTTTGGTGAGTTACTTAAAATCTTCGAGTTGGTCTACCCGCAGCCAAATATTGGGGGTGGGTACTTTGCCAAATTTGACGAAGGCGTAGTCGCCGCGAACATCCATCACTTCGCCCTTTGTTTCAAATATATAGGAGGAAAAGCGCTGGTCGCTGGCTTTGGCTTCTAGACTGTTTTCCAATTTTTCGCGTACAGCGCGAACTATACTGCCTTTCTTGATTGCCATAACTTTCTTTGTTTAGTTTAAAAAACTATACAAATTTTAATCTAGATTGGGCTGGAAAAGACTTCTTCTTTCTTCTGACATCTGGCACCATTCTCGCTTAACAAGATTTCCGGCCTGTTCCACAATAGTTCAATACTCTTGTGGGCTGGGTGTCCCGCCCGCCCCTGACAGCCTTATTGACAATGGTACAAGATATCAGTTCTTCCTTCTTCCTTCTTCCTTCTTCCTTCTTCCTTCTTCCCTCTTCCTTCTTCCGTCTTCCCTCTTCCGTCTTCCGTCTTCCCTCTTCCGTCTTCCTTCTTCCTTCTTCCTTCTTCCCTCTTCCTTCTTCCGTCTTCCCTCTTCCTTCTTCCTTCTTCCCTCTTCCTTCTTCCGTCTTCCTTCTTCCGTCTTCCTTCTTCCGTCTTCCTTCTTCCGTCTTCCGTCTTCCTTCTTCCGTCTTCCGTCTTCCTTCTTCCGTCTTCCGTCTTCCTTCTTCCCTCTTCCGTCTTCCTTCTTCCTTCTTCCTTCTTCCTTCTTCCGTCTTCCCTCTTCCGTCTTCCTTCTTCCTTCTTCCTTCTTCCCTCTTCCTTCTTCCGTCTTCCGTCTTCCCTCTTCCGTCTTCCTTCTTCATTCTTCCTTCTTCCCTCTTCCTTCTTCCGTCTTCCGTCTTCCCTCTTCCGTCTTCCTTCTTCCCTCTTCCGTCTTCCGTCTTCCGTCTTCCGTCTTCCGTCTTCCGTCTTCCTTCTTCATTCTTCCCTCTTCCGTCTTCCTTCTTCCCTCTTCCGTCTTCCTTCTTCCGTCTTCCGTCTTCCGTCTTCCGTCTTCCGTCTTCCTTCTTCCTTCTTCCTTCTTCCTTCTTCCTTCTTCCCTCTGGTTATTGCTGACAGGCGGGGCAAAAATGAGTCGATCGCCCTGCTAATTTTATACGTTCGATGGTTGTGGAGCAAGTGCGGCAGGGTTGGCCGGCGCGATTGTACACCCAAGCGACGCCGCCGTAGTTGCCGTTGACACCTTGGACGTTGAGAAAATTGCTAAAAGTGGTGCCGCCGGATGCGATCGCCTTCTGTAAAACTTGAATAATAGCTGTATGGATGCGCCCAATTTGCTCGGCGGTCAAATCCGCGCACAGAGTTGTGGGCATCACTCCCGACAAAAACAAAGTTTCGTCTGCGTAAATATTGCCCAAACCAGCTATCAGTGCCTGGTCTAGCAAAGCTGTTTTAATGGGTCGCGCCCGCCGGTGCAGCTTGCGGGTCAAATATTCTGTTGTAAACTCCTCGGAAAACGGTTCGGGGCCTAAGAGTTTGAGACCGATGACTGTGCCCGAAACCTCGGTTTCTGCGGGCACGTACCACATTTGCCCGAAGGTGCGCTGGTCTACAAAGCGCAATTCTTGGTTTCCTTCAAAAAACAGCCGTACTCGCGCGTGTTTTTGCAGGGGTTCGGATCGGTTCACCCACAGCAGTTGTCCCGTCATCCGCAGGTGAACGCCCAACCAGCCGGCTTTGGAAGGCAAAAGGGAGGGGTAGAAAGAAGGCGTTGGGGAATAGCTTGGAGTTTGGGGAACAAATTCTCCCACTCTCCGACTCTTCCCCTCTCCCCCTGTCCCCCTCTCCCTTTCTCCTTCTGGGAATTGAGATAGTTCTGCCAGTAGATATTTGCCGCGCCTGTACCAGCGGGCGATCGACTTTCCTTTGAGTTGTGTCAAAAAATCGGTCGCAGAGATGGAACGGGCGATCGTGCTGTTTAACAACACGTCCCCGCCCACAATTTCTCGATCGAGGGTTGCTTGATTCAAACCCCGGCAAATAGTTTCAACTTCTGGCAGTTCTGGCACAATTAGCGCTGTTCTGTTCCTTGACCTTGAGGCGAACCTTCGACGGTGCCGGGCACTTCGGCGCCGGGTTTGCTGTCGGTGGAAGTTTTCGGCTGCGAGGGGGAGCCTCCGCTGCCGGTTTTCCGAGTTTTCTCGTCGAGGGTGGTTTGTTTGCCGCCGGAAGCTACTGCTGTCGCTGTTTTCGCTTTTCCTTTGGGTGCTGACACTTCCACTAATTCGCTTTCGGCGAAGTTGTTGGTGTTGACGCCTGCATAATTTACGTTGTTAAAGCGAACGATAACTGGGTATTTAATGCCGCTTTGGTCTACCGTAGCAACGGTGCCCACTTCTTGATACCAGTAGGATTCTTTGCGGAGAATCCGGACTGTAGAACCGCGTTGAACCATGAGCTTTTTTTCCTTTGCGATGAATAAACGGATCAAGCCATTTTTTTTACTCTAGTCGATCGCGCGGCGCATTTAAAGTCTGCAACAGAATTATTGTTTTGGTCAGCGTTTTTTGGTCGCTGGCTTGTAAAGAAAAGTAAAGTTTTTTGTGGGCGATCGCTGGGGTTGCAAAATAAATAAACAGACATTATCCGTCAAATGAAAGCTGTGCGATCGGATCTATAAAAAACTTTACAAATTGTTGTGGGGTGGCGAGTTTGTGACGGGGGTGTGAAATTGTTTCCGGTTGCATCGGAATGATATAGAGGACACGGCAGTGCCGTGTCCCTACAATTAATGGGGGTAGGGACTAAGGCACTCGCCGTGTCCTGACTGTGAGTAATATTAATTCCGATGCTACCGGAGTTGATATGAGGAAGTTGTCGGGGCCGTTTGGTTGTTGCCGGGGCCGCCTGGGGTTTAACACCCCTGTCTCATACCTAAAGTCGTCTAAAGATGAGTGAATATACAATTGTATTTTTGGGGCGGGCAGATTGTATTTTGGGGCGGCAGATTGTATTTTGGGGCGGGCGAGACGCCTACGGCACAATAAAATTTAGTTTTTGTGGAACAGGCTTTCCGGCCTCTTCTTAAGAATCATTGTGAAACAGGCCGGAAATCCTGTTCCTAAGAATGGTGAAAGATGTGTGATTAATTAACCTTGTATTTAATTATATTGTCGCGCTAAACTATTGCAAAGTGCGGGGAATATTTAAAGTATGTCGTTAGTTGATTTAGCTAATACTAAAGTTAGGGTTCTTGGATGGAGTGCGGTGATGGGTGTTGCGCCAATGATTGCCAGCGCGATCGCCAATCCAGGAGTGACAGCAGCATTGGGTGTGATGGCAAATCCAACGGTTGGGGGCATTTCGATTTTAGCAACGATCGCCGGCGGTATAGCGGGGAATATGGCGACTAACGAGTTGGGAAATCTGATGGCCGAAAAGTTGGCAAAAAATCGAAATATTCTTGACAATCGCGATTTGATTGAGGCGGCGGGTGAGGCGATCGCCGATATTTTGAAAGATGTTGCTTCGTCAGATGAGTTAATTGCGATCGCCCTTAGTAAAAATTCGTCTGCCAGGGATTTAGATCGATTAGCCGAAAAAACTCCTGAATATTGGCTGAACATTAACACAGAAGGGGTTGATTTGTCAAGGGGTTTAAATATTTCGGAAGACCAACTGAGTCTGATTTTTTCGGCGGATGCTGCGGAGTTCGATCGAGTTACCGGATTGACACCGGAAGATTGGGCAAGATTCATCGGGGAATTCGCGGCCAGTGAGGGGAAATCCTTTGATGCAGAAATCGTGGAATTTGTGGCGCAAAGACTGTACGAAACATTTCCGAAGGCGTACCGGGAAGTGCTGAAACAAGATGCAGCCAAGGGAGGAGAAAAGTTTGCGGCGATGCTGTTGAATCTGCACCAAATTGCTTTGGCGGATCTCAAGGATTTGAAGCTGCAAAATCGGGAGATTATCGACAAGTTGGAGGCGGTAGCAACTAAGCAGCAGATTTGTCAAGTGATGGCGAAATTGGGCGCGATCGAATTTGAAATCCGCGGTGATTTGGCGCAGATTCGGGCATTGTTGCAAAGATATATCGATCCTGCTGCGCCGAGTTTGCCGATTCCTGTTAAGTCTGAGACGATTATTCAGGACAGAATAAAAGACTTTACCGGTCGGAAATTTGTGTTTGAAGCAATTAACGAGTTTCTGAGGACAAATCCCAAAGGCTATTTTGTTTTGGAAGCGGAACCGGGAGTTGGGAAAAGCGCGATTATGGCTGCCTGTGTGGTGATGTTGAAGCGACGCTGCATTACTCATTTCAACTCGCAACCGGACGGGATTGTCAGCGCTGAAACTTTTTTGGAAAATGCTTGCACTCAGTTGATTGAAGGTTTTGGCCTTAAAAATAAGTATCCGCGACTGCCGGAAAATGCCCTGAAAAATAACAACTTTCTAGGCGATTTGCTGAAGGAAGTTAGCGCTAAGTCTAGCAGTGACAAAAAAATAATTTTTGTTGTCGATGCGCTGGATGAAGTTGACTGGAAGGCTCAAACTAGCGGTAGCAATGTTTCGTATTTGCCTAATGATTTGCCGGATAACGTTTATTTTATTGTTTCCAAGCGACCGGAATTTCTGCCAATGCCGGCAGCTAACCGGACAGTTTTTGATTTGATGAAATACAGTGCAGAAAGTCTCGAAGATGTCAAGGCTTATCTGGCAAAACGCACGGAGAGAAGCGAGTTAATTCAGGATTGGATTAAGGGTCGAAATTTGCAGCGGGAAGAGTTTGTGACGGCGGTAGCCCAAAAAAGCGAAAAGAAATTTATCTACCTCCGCCACGTACTTGATGAGATTGAAAGCGGCACGTACAATGATGTGAATTTAAACGATTTGCCAGCGGGTTTGCTGCAATATTATCAAAAACACTGGGTACAGATGATTGGTCACGAAGACGATCCTCTGCTGGAATTGAAGGTTAATATTATCTACGTGCTGTCGAAAGCTCACGAGGCTGTTTCTCGCCGCTGGATTGCAAAATCGGTGCGCGAGACGGATTTTAAAGTACAGCAGGTACTAAAAAAATGGGATTCTTTTTTGCGACAGGAACAGGTAAACGGGGAAATTCGCTACAATATTTATCACAACACCTTTCGCGAGTTTCTGGAAAAAGATGAAACTGTGCAATCTGCTGGGGTGAATGTGGAAGAACTTAACCGCCAAGGTATTAATAACAGGTTGGAAGGAGCGCCGATATGAGCAAGTTAGGTGTGTGGTTGGCGCAGCAGAGTCAAGGCGATCGGGAATATTTATTGAAATATCAACCCAGGGATTTCGTTCAGGGGTTGAAGGATTTTAATCGTTATTGTGCTTGGTTGACTGATTTCGGTTTCATTCAGATGAAACTGGAGGTGTTGGGGGTACAAGCGCTAATTGATGATTACGATTTGGCGAGAATTTCTGATGTGTTGCTGGCCCTAGAGCAAAGTCAAGCTCTGAGATTGATTCAAGGGGCAATTCGCAAGTCGGCGCATATTTTGGAAAAGGATAAAACACAGCTTGCAGGACAGCTGTTGGGGAGGTTGCTGGATTTTGAAATACCCCAGATTCAGGCAATGCTGGCACAAGCAAAGGAGTGGAAAGATCGTCCTTGGTTGCGGCCTGTGAAGGCTAATTTAGAGCAGCCTGGGGAAGGTGCGCTGCGGACGCTTGTCGGTCATACTGACTCGGTAAATGCAGTGGATCTCGCACCCGACTGTAAAACAGCGATTTCCGCATCACGGGATAAAACCCTGAAAATCTGGGACACCGAGACAGGCCAGGAACTGAAAACTCTCACCGGTCATCGTGACGAGGTACTAGCAGTGGATCTCGCACCCGACTGTAAAACAGCGATTTCCGCATCACGGGATAAAACCCTGAAAATCTGGGACACCGAGACAGGCCAGGAACTGAAAACTCTCAGGGGTCATAGTGACGAGGTACTAGCAGTGGCGATCGCACCCGACGGCAAAACAGTAATTTCCGCTTCTTATGATAATACCCTAAAAATCTGGGACACCGAGACAGGCCGGGAACTGAAAACTCTCACTGGTCATAGTTCCGAGGTAAATGCAGTGG
>NZ_JAUBVJ010000011.1:27057-27716 GCF_036702785.1 Microcoleus sp. AR_TQ3_B6
ATCTCGCACCCGACGGTAAAACCGCGATTTCCGCTTCATGGGATAAAACCCTGAAAATCTGGGACACCGAGACAGGCCAGGAACTGAAAACTCTCACGGGTCATAGTGACATGGTAACAGCAGTGGATCTCGCACCCGACGGTAAAACCGCGATTTCCGCTTCATGGGATAAAACCCTGAAAATCTGGGACACCGAGACAGGCAGGGAACTGAAAACTCTCACTGGTCATAGTGACAGGGTATATGCAGTGGATCTCGCACCCGACGGTAAAACCGCGATTTCCGCATCACGGGATAAAACCCTGAAAATCTGGGACACCGAGACAGGCCGGGAACTGAAAACTCTCACTGGTCATAGTGGCAGGGTATATGCAGTGGATCTCGCACCCGACGGTAAAACAGCGATTTCCGCTTCATGGGATAAAACCCTGAAAATCTGGGACAACGAGACAGGCCGGGAACTGAAAACTCTCACTGGTCATAGTTTCTCAGTAACAGCAGTGGCGATCGCACCCGACTGTAAAACAGCGATTTCCGCATCACGGGATAAAACCCTGAAAATCTGGGACACCGAGACAGGCCGGGAACTAAAAACTCTCACGGGTCATAGTGACAGGGTATATGCAGTGGATCTCGCACCCGACGGTAAAACAGCGATT
>NZ_JAUBVJ010000011.1:27816-65704 GCF_036702785.1 Microcoleus sp. AR_TQ3_B6
TCCGCATCCGAGGATTCTACCCTGAAAATCTGGGACACCGAGACAGGCAGGGAACTGAAAACTCTCACTGGTCATAGTTCCGGGGTATATGCAGTGGATCTCGCACCCGACGGTAAAACAGCGATTTCCGCATCCGAGGATTCTACCCTGAAAATCTGGGACACCGAGACAGGCAGGGAACTGAAAACTCTCACTGGTCATAGGGACAGGGTATTTGCAGTGGCGATCGCACCCGACGGTAAAACAGCGGTTTCCGCATCCTTGGATTACACCCTGAAAATCTGGGACACCGAGAAAGGTCGGGAACTGAAAACTCTCACGGGTCATAGTTCCAACGTAAATGCAGTGGCGATCGCACCCGACTGTAAAACAGCGATTTCCGCTTCATGGGATAAAACCCTGAAAATCTGGGATTTGCTCACAGGTAAAGAGGTTGCTAGTTTCAGTGGAGAAGGTGAGGTTTATTGCTGTGCTTTTGCGCCTGATGGAGTGACAGTTGTGGCGGGCGATCGATCGGGCCGGGTGCATTTCCTGCGTTTGGAGGGAGTTAGCGACCGGCGATAATCGAATTTTTGTGTTTGGAGGGGCGAGCTAAAATAGAGAATGAGAGCAAGGGAGTTTTTAAATGCCTGCTAAAGATATTTTTCACGATACTGTCAAAGCTGCTTTACAAAAAGATGGATGGATAGTTATTCGTGAAAACTTTCGGGTGCAAGTCGATGAAGAAGGTCTCGCCATGTTTATCGATATGACAGCAGAAAAATTAATCAGTGTAGAAAAAGAAGGTCGCAAAATAGCTGTGGAAGTTAAGAGCTTTCAAGACAGATCCGACTTCTATCAATTTCATGCTGCTCTCGGTCAATTTCTCAACTGTCGATCGGCATTGAGAGAACTCATGCCAGATTTTATACTATATTTAGCACTTACTTGAGAAACCTACGAGGAATTATTTAGATTTAGATTCATTCAAAGACGAGTAGAAGAATACGAGATCGAGGTAATTATTTTTCGTCCCGATTTGGAGGAAATTGTGCTGTGGAGAGATTAAACTCTACTGAGGCGATCGAAAAAATTCTCAACAGCTTCTGTGACATGGTGGTACGAGAAGGAACAGAAGTAAAAATTATTCGCGATCGAGAAAGCGGAAATTACCTGGTGATTCTCGCAGGCTGGAACGACGGATCGAGAGTCTACGGCATTTCAGTTCACATCGAACTCAAAAATGATAAAATCTGGATTCAGCAGGATAGAACAGATACAGGAATTGCTCAAGAATTAGTAGAATTCGGAGTGCCAAAAACCGATATCGTACTTGCTTTTAAGTCGCCTTTTACCAGAAAGTTTACAGAATACGCAGTCAATTGATTTGAGGTTTTTAGCAAATTTTGGGCAAACGGGCGATTCCCTACGGGATAGCTACGCTCGCGCGCACTTTTGGGCAAACGGCCGATCGCTCTTTTGGGATAGGGAAACGGCACCGCCCTGTCCTCTTTTGCCGTTATCATGTTGAAAATTTGATAAACAGGACTCACGCATTTTTCCCAAAGAAACCGGGTTTTTTACCTAATCTGTGGGCGACAACGAAAGATTTTGCTAAAAAACCCGGTTTCGGAGCACCCGTGCCTCCAGGACTGATAAATTCATGACAGATAAAATCGATCGACCATTAGCAACAGTAATACTCGCGATCAGTGCCGACGGTAAAATTGCCGATGCAGTGCGATCGCCCGCGAGATTCGGTTCTGCCAACGACAAAGCCCACCTCGAACAGCAAGTAGCAGCAAGTGACGCCGTTTTGTTCGGCAACGGCACTTTACAGGCTTATGGGACGACGATGAGAGTGATTTCGCCGGAATTGCTCAAACAGAGGGAACTGCAAGGGAAGCCCCCACAACCGCTGCAAATTGTCTGTTCGCGATCGTCCCAATTTGACCCAAACTTGCGATTTTTCCAGCAACCGGTGCCTCGGTGGCTGCTGACGGGGCAAGATGCGGACACGGCACTGCCGTTTCCCTACCGGGCGAAAGACGCGGAGACGGCAGTGCCGTTTCCCTACCCGATGACAGACGCGGAGACGGCAGTGCCGTTTCCCTACCCGATGACAAACAGTAAGTTCGATCGAATTATCTATGCAAAAACCGCAGGTGGAGAGATTGATTGGATTGATGCGTTTCAACAGCTAGCAAGCTTCGATATCAAACGCTTGGCGATTCTGGGCGGGGGAAAACTGGTAGCGTCTGTGCTGGCTGCAGGCTTGGTAGACGAACTTTGGCTGACGGTGTGCCCGTTAATTTTGGGCGGCGCGGATGCACCGACACCTGTTGAGGGAAAGGGTTTTTTGGCGGATTTAGCCCCGAAATTGGAACTTTTGGCGGTTAAACAGGTGGGACAAGAGGTATTTTTGCATTATAAGGTCGATCGATCGATTTAACTGGTTCCCCGGCTCTGCCTGGGGACCCATGTCTAGAGGCTCTGCCTCGCAGGCGCTAGGAAAATCGAGGCAGAGCCTCGCAAGCGCAAGGAAAAGCGAGGCAGAGCCTCTGGATCTGCGTTACCAGGCTCTGCCTGGTAACAAGTGTCACCAGTGTGGAACAGGGGAAATTATATTAAGTTAAATGAAGTTCGATCGCTCTACGCTCAAATCTCCCTATGCTGAAACAGCCAAAATCTGAATATTCTGTAGCCTGGATTAGCAAAATAGGCGAAATCCCGCAAGCGTCGTGGGATGCCTTGGCGATGCCACTAAAAACTCCATTTCTAGAATGGGATTGGCTTAACAATCTCGAAGTCTCCGGCAGTGCGACAGGTAAAACCGGTTGGCTGCCGTATCACTTGACTGTGTGGCGAGACAAACAGTTGATTGCTGGCGCGCCACTTTATGTCAAAAGCCACAGCTACGGCGAATTTGTGTTCGACAATCAGTGGGCCGATTTAGCTCAACGTTTGGGTGTTCAATATTATCCCAAATTGATGGGAATGACGCCGTTTACTCCGGCTGAAGGCTATCGGTTTTTGATTGCCGAGGGGGAAGATGAAGACGAGTTAACGGCAGTAATGGTAAGCGCGATCGACCATTTTTGCGATCGCCACAATATCTCCGGCTGCAATTTCCTTTATGTCGATCCCGAATGGCGCGAAAGAATGGAACGCCACGGTTTCAGCAGTTGGCTGCACCACAGCTATATTTGGCAAAATCAAGGCTATCAAAATTTTGACAATTATTTAGGGGCATTTAATGCCAACCAGCGCCGCAATATCAAACGCGAACGCAAAGCAGTTGACCAAGCTGGTTTGCTAGTAAAAACGCTGACGGGCGATGAAATTCCCCAAGCCATGTTTGCTCAAATGTATGCTTTTTATGAGAATACTTGCGACAAATTTGGTTGGTGGGGAAGCAAGTATCTGACTAAGCGATTTTTTGAACAGTTGCACCACAATTATCGCGATCGAGTTTTATTTGTAGCCGCCTACGACAAGGAAGATGAGAGACACCCGGTGGGTATGTCTTTTTGTTTGTATAAGGGCGATCGGCTGTACGGGCGTTATTGGGGAAGTTTGCAGGAAATCGACTGCTTGCACTTCGATGCTTGTTACTATACGCCGATCGAATGGGCGATCGATCGGGGCATCCAAAGCTTCGATCCCGGTGCCGGCGGGCGGCACAAAAAACGGCGCGGCTTTCCCGCTACGCCAAATTATAGTTTGCACCGATTTTATCACAACCGTCTGGCGCAAATTCTCAAGTCTTATATCGGTCAAATCAACGAAAGAGAACAGGAAGAAATTGATGCAATCAACGAGGATTTACCTTTTACTAAGTTACCTCCGTTGTTACTCGGCGATTGAAATTGCTTAAGAGTCAAACTTTCGTCTCAGTCATATCCGATCGCACTCGCGATCGGGCAATTTCATCATCCAATCCGGTTGATTTTACCTGTTACCCGAAATCAAGACACGGCGCCGTGGCATTTCCCTACAATTAGGGGGATGGTTACATCCAAGCGAGGGCAAGGGCGGGCGAGGACTCGTCCGTGCTACGACGTTTTCGGTATCGAGATTTTCGCGTAGGGAAACGGCACGGTGCGGTGTCCTCAATAGCCCTGTTGTCGATGGTTAATTTGGATATTGAAATCGCGTCTACAAAAACAAAGTCCGCCTGGGCGGACTAAGACATAAGTCAGATTAGGTCTTAGTTATTGGTTATTTGTTATTGAGAGCAGCTAACTAATAACTAATAACTAATAACTAATAACTAATGACTAATGACTAATGACTAATGACTAATGACTAATTCAAAATTACCTTGCCATCTTCCTGAATTTCCAACGATTTTGTATCAGTGGCCAAGTCAGTTGTCGCGCCGAAACTGACTTGCAACATTCCCGGCATCGCGGTTGCTTGGGGGCGAACCACCAGCAATCCGCCGTCTGGGCGCTGGTAAGTGAGGGTGATTGGCACTTGGATGCTTTTAAGCACAATTTCCGATTGTTCGCCCAGAGTGCGCTGCTGGGTGACGCCTACGATTTGATAATTGATGACAGCATTGGTGGTATTCACCAGTTTAATTACTATCATGCCTTCGCTAGGCGTAACTCGCGCACTGGGCATTGGGAAGCGGGAAGGCGCGTCTGTGGTTGTTGAGGGCATCCCCCTGGGGCTGGGACTCTCAGCCGCTGTCGGTTCGCTGACGGGCTCTTCAGTTGCTGCGGGAGTGGCTGCGGGTTGAGAAACGGGTTTTCCTTTTTGGGGCGGGGGACCGCCGGCTTGGGAAAGTGTTGCGAGACTAATGAGTAAACCCCCGCAGGTGGCTGCTAGCAAGCTCATTTTTTTGAACGGTAGATTGTGGCGAAACATAAATAACTCCTCACGAGTTCGATCGAGGTTTTCCAACAAAGTTCATGTTAATCTATGCGGGAATTGAATTTTAATAGCTTGCTTGGGGCCAGAGGTAAGAAGAATCAGGCTTGAGGGGGTAGATTTTTTTTTAAACCGCAGAGGGCGCAGAGGGCGCAGAGGAGGAGGGTTCGAGAGGATTTTTAGAGGTGAGATGCTTCTGATTTGTGGGCGGGGAGGGTGACGGTAACGGCGGTACCTCGATCGAGTTGGCTGTCAATGCGGATTTGGCCGCGGTGATTTTCGACAATTGCTTTGGCGATGGCTAATCCTAAACCGGAACCGGCGGCGCTGCGGTGGGTGCGGGCGGGATCGGCGCGGTAGAATCGATCGAACAAATGTGGCAAGGCTTCTGCGGAAATCCCGATGCCGGTGTCTGTTACTTTTATTTGCAGGGCTGGATTTAACATCGGCGAATTTCTTTTGTTTTTAGCTGCAAGTTGCAATTCTACTTCTATTTCGCCACCCGATGGGGTGTACTGCACGGCGTTGCTGACGAGATTGGTAAACAGTCGGGCTAGTTGATCCCAGTCTCCCAACACTGTAAAGTTATCCTCAGCGTTGGGCAGATCGACAATTTCCAAAGAAAGAGAGAGATTTTGGGTAGTGGCGATCGCCTGTTGTTCTTCAATTACTTCCATCAGCAAAGCATCGAGGGGAACATCAATCCACTGCTGCTGGACGATGCCGCTATCTTGTCTGGCTAAAAACAGCAAATCGTCAACCAAGCGCCCCAAACGGCGGGTAAGGCGTTCGATAACTTGTAGCTGTTGATGCTGCTGCGGTTCGATATCCGGTTCCGCCAAAGCTACTTGGACGTTTGTTTGAATAGTGGCGATCGGATTTCTGAGTTCGTGAGAAGCATCAGCGGTAAACTGTTTCAGACGCCCGTAAGACTCTCGCACCGGTGCCATCGCCAATCCCGACAGCAGCCACCCAATAGCTGCAACGCAAATTAGAGTTAAACCCGCGCCCAAAATCAAATCGAGAATTAATTGGCGGATGGGTTTTGTCACTTCAAACCAAGGATGGCTGACTCGCAAATATCCCAGAACTTGGCGACCGATTTGTACTCGCTGCGTTACTTGTCTGAGGGAATAATTTTCCGATGGTAACTTGTTGTTAATTACCCAAACTGTTTCGCCAGTGCGGTTAGCGTGAATGGGAATATTCAGCGGTTCCGATAAAGTAGACCACAGCAATTCGCCCGTAGGACTGAACCATTCTAAATCAATGTGGTCGTCTTCTACTGCATCGGTGCTATCTCGAAAACTGGCTTGAATATTAACTTGCAACTTATTTTTATCTTTGGTAGTAGGGAAAGTTGGCGGTTCGATAACGAGAGTTCGCTCTATTACTTCGACAACATGATTGAGGGTGTCATCAATGCGATCGATCAAAGTATGGCGGACGTAGAAATAGAAACCAGTGGCGAATACAAGTAACAATACAGCAGTAACGGCAGTATACCAAATAGCGAGGCGGCGGCGGGTAGCTTGAAACATTGGAAATGGGGGATTTTTTTTGAACGGACCGCGAAGACGCGAAGAGCGCGAAGGAAGAAAAGAGCGAGAGAATCTTAAAGCGATTGTGAAGTAATAATCATTAACTAACTCTTAACCAACCATTTACAAATATAACGCTCTTCTCTCCTCTTCTCTTCCTTTGTGCCCTAGTGCTTACGCGCGGCTTCGCCTAACGCGCCGAAAGCGGTTCGTTTAAAAAAAGCCTTGTTCGCCAATCATCCAAAAAAATTATAACAACTTTCCATTCTTGATACTTCTGACAGATGTCGAGAGAGCTATCACCATAGTATTCTAATCGCGAAACTTTTTAGGTAAAAGCCTGTGAACAAATTTTTATTTCGAGCCGCCATCGGGCTATTAATGGCATTTTTTGGGGCAATCACCTATTTTACAAACGACGTACAAAATCCGGTAACTGGAGAGAGACAGCGGGTGCAGCTTTCTCCCCGCCAAGAGATAGTTTTGGGATTGCGGGCGCGAGATCAAATGGCCGCCAAGTACGGGGGGCTTTATCCCAGCCAGAGTATTCAGCAGTATATCGATCGAGTGGGAGAACGAGTTGTTAACCGTTCGGCCGCGAAACAAGCCGGTTATCCCTTTGAATTCCACCTGCTGCGAGACCCCGAAACTGTCAATGCTTTTGCTTTACCGGGGGGACAAGTTTTCATTACTGCGGGGCTGCTGCGGCGGCTGAATTCCGAGGCTCAGTTGGCTGCTGTATTGGGGCACGAAAGCGGTCACGTTGTGGCGCGCCACGGTGCGGAACACTTGGCAAAACAGCAGTTGGGTAGGGCTTTGGTAACGGCGGTTGGGGTGGCGACTACTGACGATCGCGGTGGCGGCCAGCAGGCAGCATTAATTGCTCAAGCTGTCAATCAAGTTGTCGGTTTGCGGTACGGTAGGTCTGATGAACTTGAGAGCGATCAGCTCGGTTTTCGGTTTATGACGGAAGCGGGTTACGATCCTAGAGGTATTGTTGAGGTGATGAAAATTCTCGGTGCCTCTAGGAAGGGCGAAGCGCCGCCGGAGTTTTTGAGTTCTCACCCAAACCCTGAAAACCGAATTCAAAAGTTGCAAGCTTTAATCACGAAAAATTACCCTAACGGCGTTCCAGCTAATTTGGTGTCTGGGCGCGATGAGTTTGCTAAGAATGTGTCGGGCGGTTAGGGAGAATTGCATCGGGCTTTACAAAAGTTATTACTAAAGGCGGAGCTAAGTTCGGCTTGGAGTTGGCACGATCGACTTAATGAGCGATCGAGCAATTTGAAAGTTGAAAACCATGATTGAATCTTGGATGATTATCGGCGGCGTGACTTTCTCAGTCGCCATGGGAACTCTGTTTTTTAAACTGCGCGATATTAACTGGGCAGTCAAACTTCAAAGACCGAATTGGATGTTTTTTGAGCCTGCTATTCCGTTCATTTGGACGGTGATTTTTTCTTGCGGGGCCGGCAGCGCTACTTTCGTGTGGGAACAGGAGCCAGGGAGCCTTAAAACATGGCTGTTGATGGCTTTGTACTTGCTTTTAGAAATTGTCACAGTTGCTTATATTCCTGCTACTCTCAGAGCCAAAAGTCTCAAACTAGGGACAATTTTGGGAGGGGCTGGCGAGATTGTGGGAGTTGTGCTGACCTTGGCTGTTTTGCCGATTTCTCAAACCGCCGCTTTGTTACTTTTGCCTTACGCGATCTGGGGTGCGATCGGCACTTATACTACTTGGGAAATGATTGATTTAAACCCAGAAGCTGCATAAATATTCGGTGATATTCGGCGCCCCCTACATACTATAACGCTCTTCTCTTCTCTTCTCTTCCTTAGTGTCATAAGCGTCTTCGCGGTTCGTAAAAAAAACCTTGTTAAAAATAGCCAATCCCTGGTACCGGGTTAACCGACCGATAGAGTGAGGGAATCCGCTTAACAGTGTGTGGGTATTGGATGAGAAAATAGATGAATAGAACTGGTTTAAATCAAAGGATGACAGTTATCAATGGCCATTAAAGACCAGCCCCAACCACCTCGTTTTCGGCAAATTAGCAATATCTTGTTATTGCTCTCAAGTTTGTTTTTGCTGGTAAACATCTTTTTACCGAATTTGTTCGGTCCCCAAATTCCGCAAGTGCCTTACAGCTTGTTCGTCCATCAAGTACAAGAACAAGATGTAGTCCGAGCTTCGGTAGGTCAAAATGAAATTCGCTACCAACTCAAAGGCGAAGGCGACAAACCCGGTCAAGTACTCTCCACTACGCCGATTTTTGACCTGGAATTGCCTAAACTTTTACAAGAAAAAGGCGTTGAATTTGCGGCAACTCCGCCGGCTAAAAATGGCTGGATCGGCAGTGTTTTAAGCTGGGTGGTTCCGCCGCTGATTTTTGTGGCGATTTTTCAATTTTTCATGAACAGACAGGGCGGCGGGCCTCAGGGCGCGCTCTCGATCGGCAAAAGCAAAGCTAAGGTCTATGTAGAAGGAGAATCGGCGAAAATTACTTTTGCTGATGTGGCTGGAGTAGAAGAAGCTAAAACTGAATTAGTCGAAGTTGTTGAATTCCTGAAAACTCCCGATAGATTTACCGCAATTGGCGCGCGAATCCCGAAAGGCGTGCTGTTAGTAGGGCCGCCGGGAACTGGCAAAACTCTGTTAGCAAAAGCAGTGGCTGGTGAAGCTGGCGTGCCGTTTTTTAGCATCTCGGGTTCGGAGTTTGTGGAACTGTTTGTAGGTGTTGGTTCTGCAAGAGTTAGAGATTTATTCGAGCAGGCTAAGAAACAGGCTCCTTGTATTATTTTCATTGATGAATTGGACGCGATCGGTAAATCCCGCAGCAGTAACGCTAGCTTCGGTGGGAATGATGAACGCGAACAAACTCTCAATCAATTATTAACTGAAATGGACGGTTTTGCTGCGGGCAATACTACGGTAATTGTGCTGGCTGCAACTAACCGCCCGGAAAGTTTGGATGCTGCTTTGTTGCGCCCCGGCCGTTTCGATCGCCAAGTTTTAGTCGATCGCCCGGATTTATCTGGCCGCGAAGCAATTTTGAACATTCACGCTCAAAAAGTGAAGTTGGGCCCGGATATTAATTTGAAGGCGATCGCCACTCGCACCCCCGGTTTTTCCGGCGCTGATTTGGCAAATTTGGTGAATGAAGCTGCTTTGTTGGCGGGGCGCAACAAACGCCTAACTGTAGCGCAGGAAGACTTTGCAGAGGCGATCGAACGAATTGTAGCGGGCTTGGAAAAGAAAAGCCGCGTGCTCAATGAAAAGGAGAAAACCATTGTTGCTTATCACGAAGTCGGCCACGCAATGGTGGGGGCTTTGATGACTGGTAATGGCGAAGTTGCCAAAATCTCGATCGTCCCTCGCGGTATGGCTGCTTTGGGTTATACTTTGCAGTTACCGACTGAAGACCGTTTCTTGTTAGATGAGTCGGAGTTGCGGGGTCAAATTGCGACTTTGTTGGGCGGGCGATCGGCTGAGGAAGTCGTGTTTGGTAGCATTACTACTGGCGCTTCAAATGACTTGCAAAGGGCGACGGATTTAGCTGAACGGATGGTGACAACTTACGGGATGAGTAAGGTTTTGGGGCCTCTAGCTTACGATCGAAGTCAACAATCAATGTTCCTCAACGATGGTATGGGAAATGCCCGCCGTGCGGTAAGTGCTCAGACTGCTGAGGCGATCGACCAAGAAGTGAAGGAAATTGTCGAAACTGCACACCAGCAAGCTTTGGATATTCTGAAAGCAAATCGGGAGTTGTTGGAAACAATTACGCAGAAACTGTTGGAAACTGAGGTGGTGGAAGGTGACGAACTTCGCGAATTCCTCCGTCAAGTGCGGCCTTTAGATAAGGTTGTGGCTTCAGTTAAATAGGGTTTAATTAAACCGCAGATTAACGCAGATGAACGCAGATGATTGCAATATCATCTGCGTTTTTTGATTGACTGCGCCAAGATTTATAATAATTTCAACTGTAAAGATTGTGGTCTGGGTCTAACCAGACAATATAAAAAATATTTTCACTAAAAAGTCCATGCACCCTGCCGTATTCATTAGCAGATATTTGAAACTGGTAGGGGATATTTACTAGCTGATCTTCATTGGGAATGCCGAAGCCATTAGGTTCTGTTGTATCTTGCCAGACTATTCCATGACAGCGCAGGCTTTTACTCTGATTATTGATAATTTCTTGAGATTTCAATTGTGATAAATCGCGCAGCCTTCTCAATAGAGATGCCAGATATCTAGAATCTCGATCGGCAAGTGAAAATTTATCTTTATCATCCTGATAATACCTGAAAGAAAAACTAATTCCTTCGGGTATTTTTACATCTAGACGCTTGATGCTAGATAAAGATTGCTGGCGGCGTATATCTGCTTTTTTAATTTTCTTCGATGACACGGGTTTTGTAGAATTCTCTCATTAATTCCTTCGTAATAATAGCATGAGAAGGTTCATCTTTTGGCAAGTCACCTCTCGCCTTAATCCAAGGATCTTCGCGTCGCACCATCAATTCCAACTCATAAGCATCGCAAAAGAAATACTCATCGGATAACTCGTCTAAAAACTCTTGTACTTCCTGTGGAAATTCGGGTTTTTCGACTTCTTTGAGAATTGGCTTAAACCCAAATTGTTCTTTGTATTCGTAAAATAAAGCCGGGATAGTCGGCCCGTGTACCCACGCTTCAAAATCTTCATCAAAAAGCGGTTTATCTTCAAAGGCTAGATACCATGCTTGGGCATAGTACAATAGTTTTTGTAGCTTGTGGTTGCTGAGGTAGGAGCCTACGTCATTCGCGAACCAGATGTAGTAATCAGCCAGTTGGGAGGCTGTTGTTATTGTAGTTATTGTGGTCATATAATTCGACTCAATAAGTTTTGTATTCTATGATAGCACAGGGCGATTATTCGATTTTGGATTTTAGATTTTAGATTTTAGATTTTGTATTTTTGGACGCAGAAACCGTTTTTTTTACTAAAATACTGTATTTGAGCCTTTAACACTGGTAAAAAACCCGGTTTCTTTGGTATTTATGCGTCTAGGACTATTTGGGTTACAACCCTTTGATATACTGCCTCAATACAGGTGGGAGAGTGTAAAGACTTTCCTGTTTTTCTATCAAGCAGCGCCGCGATAAAGATTGGAGGGCGTTTAGTAAATCTGATGATGGTATTTGTCCTTTTTCTAGCAATTTTGCTATGGTGACTGGCGGGTTTTCCCTAGCCAACAATGACATAACTTGTTTTTCTAGTTCGGAAATGCGATCGAACTGCTGCTGTAAAATATCTTTCAAATCTTCAGGCAACAATATGGTATCATCTAGTAATAATTATGTGGCGCTAATTCCCAACTATTCAATCAGATTCCCCACGCTTTTTAACCATAGGGGGTTGCCTTGGTAGCGGTGAATGAGTGCTTCACTGTTATCGCTTTCTTCTAACCCATAATCTCTGAGTATTTCCCGTCCGGCTGCTATGTCTAAACCCTTGAGTTGTAAGGTACGAATGGGAGTATTTTGGCTTTTAACTGGGGTCGAAATTGGGAATAGCGCGATCGCGGATTTTTTAGGTTGGGTTTCTCTGCGTCAACCCACCCTCTTTTTTCACCACTCACAATTTTATCTATTTCCACCATTCTACTGCGATGATTGCACAGAGAGCGATCGCCCTTCACGCACAAAAGGCGATCGCCTATCTAATTCGCAGCCAACAAACCCGACATATTCAGCACTTTTTCTGACCAAATCCTGCCCTCTTCTCCTACTCTCATTCGTTGTTCCGCATCCTCCCAAATCCCGGCCCAAGAATATTGCCAGCAAGCTAACTGAATCTGCAACTCAACTAACTCAGCAGCTATTTCTATCTCTGCATCTTGAGCCGTCCATTCAATAAACAGCTTACTTTCTTGCAGCAAACTTTCAATAAGTTCGCCATTGGCTGCATTTTGACAGCGAGACTTAATTCGTGCCAAATTCGATGCTAAATTTCCCAAACGAATGGGTAGTTCGTCTCGCAAATAGCGTTCCTTTAAACTCTTCCAATCTCTCATAATCCTCCTAGTAACTGTTGAACGATATGAGCAACTTGTTGTCGAATCATCGGATCTTGAATTTCCATCGAACGGTTGTTCTGACGGGGACGGATATTGATTAGAGATTCATAGCCTACCTCTTGTGTCAGCGGATACCAATCTGCTCCCCAAATATCTACCTGCTTGCTCCCATTTTCGATCAACACAGCTTCGCAATCAGCGTGAAGTTCTCCACCACCTGCCAAAATTCCCCGTTCGATATCCACTGGTAGTTTAATATAACTGCTAAGGATTTCTAACATTTCTTCAAGTTGCTCTTTAGTCGCACGATCTTGAATCAGATTAATCATCTCTGTCTATGCTTTCGATAGTATCTTTAAACTCAGCGGGCATTGGGAGAAGCAATAGGCCATCACATCCAATATGCGAGATCAGTTTCATTGTTTCCCTCTCCGACTCCAGAAACTTCGAGGAATTCTAGTTTACCTAAAAGCTGTTAGCCTTTACCAGTATAACGAATATATGTAATATGGAATTCCTTTTAGATACTTATGCCTTTTTGTTCCAGCAATTACATTATGATTGGTCTGGCGATCGAGTTGGGCTGATAAAAGGCTAATGGCAAGACTCTATTATCGAGGCATGGCAGAAGAAAACGGTAAACCCAAAATGGGACGCAACGCGAGGCTACTGGGAGTCAGACCGAGTATTGACATTGATGTTGAGCAAGTGCCCAAAGACTGGTTGGATGAACAAGGTTATTTACTACCAGAAACAGAACGCAAGTCTTCAGAGGAGTCTGTCACTCTAGCCATTAGAAACACAAAAGGAATGTCTGTATCCCTCTCTATCGAAGGCTTACCACCATCCCGCAAACCCCCAAAATTTGGCGGGACAGGAAAAGATCCTCTTTGGCAGATTGACCACAGCAAGATCGTCGGAGATATTGAAGCTGTGCAAGATAGTCCAACTCATGTCAGTATTTTGCCAAGCGCTACAATGCTTTTAGAGAAATATGAAGCAGCGCTGGCCCAGACACAGAACGAATGGGAGAAAGTTTGATAGTTTAATTTAGTCAACGGGAGAACAGCAATGGCATGGGTGTTTAGCTTATCGGCTGAATGTGGCACAAAGCAATCTGAAGCACAGCAATTTGCTCAATATTTCAATGAAATTTCCTGGCTAATCTCAAACGGTAGACATTCCCAATGTCGGGCAGAAATTTTTCAGGACATAGAAGAAAATTGGTGGTGTCGAGTTTGTCCAAGTGGCATCAGTGAGATTGGAATTGACACTCCAGAAAGTGCTTATTTAATGACGGAAATAGGTATATTTCTGTATCAGAGTTTGCGGTTTGCTCCACCGTTTCGGTATGCTTTAGTTGGTATGGAAGTAGATGAGTTTAGAACCTACAGCGAATTGATTGAAGAGCCTGCCTTGCTTTTTCCTGGGTTGGTTTTATCTGAAGCTGTTTGGCAAGCAACGGGAGCATCTTCGGTTTTTCGAGCGTTCAGTCTTGGATATGTTTGGAAGCCCTATGAAGGTGAAGTTTATAGACCACTACTAGCATCACCGGACTTAAAGAACAAGCTTGATGAATTGCTGAGCGTGGGGTAAATCCTTTCAATGGAGGCATCGCCCCCCGCCTATCTAATTTACACCCAACAAACCCAATCAACTCAGTAGTTTTCCCGATCGCACCCTCAAATCTTTAGGCGGTTTTACTTGCCTTCTTCTTTTTTCGTTCGCGCCTTTCTACTGCTATTTGTTTCATAACCTCTATTTCCTCAAAATCGACCTGCATCACAGCCGTCTTAAACTCCAGACCCAAAACACAGCTAATTTCAAGGAGTTCCATATAACTAGCACCTTGATAATCTTTCTTCTCGTGTTCCTTAAGGCGTTCAGGGTCCATATCCAACCTTTCTGCTAGTTCTTCCACGCTGATTTTTGCTGCCATTCGAGCTTTAATTAAAGCATCTGATAGTTTATTAAAATTCTCAACTACAAGTTCGATCGGCTTACTCTTGTCCCACGCCATCAATCGTTCATATTCTGCTATTTCTTCGTGCAACTGATCCAAATGGCGCTGAATCGAACCTCTACCAGCATCCCATTTGAGGAAGTCCTTTCTTTTTGCTTCTTCATCCCGCTCCATTGCTGCTAGAGTTTTGTTAAATTTTTGAACCCAATCTTTGCTGACTTCATACTGAAATTCATTTTTAATCACGGTTCCCACCTCATTAAATCGAGCGCTATAATTCCTTTCTTGTTTTGCCCTCTGTCGCTTTGAAAAATTTTAAAGGAATTTTCTCGGTAATTGCCTACAGGTTCGTCTGAGGGAAAAATCTCCCCTCGATACTTAGCTTTTTGGGCATTTCGATCCTGATGATTGAACAATCTAAGAGCATTGATTCTCAGATACTCCCTGTCTACAGTTTCTCTATAGTAACAAGCATCAAAATCATTAGGTTTGTCTTTGCTGGTAACAAAACTACCATCAATATAGATAGTTCTAGCACCTGCTGCTTTTAATTGGGTCATTGCCAGTTTCAAGCCCAATATCAAGCTATCTCTTTTAAAATTCGTGCCAAATCTCTCCTCAAACTCCTCCCATTCACAGAAATGAACTCCTGGCGGTAGATTGCCGTTTTCATCGAATTCTGGAATCACTTACTCACACCCATGCCACAAATTTCTTATTCGTTTTTCCATCGTACCACATAGTTATAAACATACAGAAACCCGGCTGCTTCAAAACACCGGGTTTCTAAATATTGTTTCTGCATTTTCGACCGATTAACTTCCGCTCACATAAGCCATCACTGGAGTACCTTGCTGCTGCTGCGCGATTTCCAAAAGGCGCTGAATCCGCTCCTCTGTCGGCGGGTGAGTGCGGAAAAGTGACTGCAAACCTTTAGTCGAAAAAGGATTCACAATCAGCAGCGGCGACATCGCAGGATTGCCGTGCATCGGAATTTCATGACCCATTTTCTCCAATTTTTGCAGCGCGTTTGCTAAACCGATGGGATTATTGGTAATTTCCACCGCACCGCTGTCTGCTGCAAATTCCCTCGTCCGAGAAATCGCCATTTGAATTACGGTTGCTGATAGCGGTGCTAAAATGATTAAAAACAGCAAACCAAACGGATTCGGGCCTTGTCTGCTATCCCGCGTCACCGGGCCGTAAAGCGCTCCAAAAGTCAGTATTCGCCCGACAAATGTAATCGCGCCGGCAATTGTTCCTGCAACTGCTTGAGTCAAAGTGTCGCGGTTGCGGATGTGCGTGAGTTCGTGCGCTATAACGCCTTCCAATTCTTCCCGGGAAAGCAGATTCATGATGCCTTCAGTAACTGCTATTGTCGCGTGTTCCGGGTCTCTTCCTGTGGCGAAGGCGTTCGGAGATTGAGTGGGAACTACAAAGATTTTCGGTACAGGAATTTGGGCTTTTTCACTCAGCGATGCTACCATATCGTAGATTTCTGGTGCTTCGCTGCGGGCGATGGGGCGAGCCCGGTAAGCCATTAAAGCGGCCGTGTCGGAATAGTACCAAGAGCTAAAACTTGAGAAGGCGGCTAGGGCTAAACCGATGTAAAGTCCTTGCTCGTTGCCGATTAAATAATAACTTCCTAAAACGAGAAGGCCGCTTAAGAGTCCTAAAAGAGCTGCAGTCCTGAGTTGATTTGTTCCTAGCATGGCGGGTTGAGGGCGATCGAGATTTTGATATTTTTGAGCTTGTTATTAGATTTCCATACTTGGGGGCGAGATCGTCTCTATCTGCCGAAATAACTGCTGCCGCCAATAGTAGTATTTCACCTTTTCAGTCAGAAACAGGGAATGCCTCGGGAGACTCTCTCGCCTCCTCTCAAGAGGCTGCAGAGCCGCAGGATATGACATTTGCAGCCAGAACCTGGAAACCCGATTAAAAACAAAATAAACGCAGACAATCTTAACTTAGATTCATCTGCGTTTATCTGCGTTTATCTGCGGTTGAATTCTCGAACCCTAAACCGCTTGCACTTGCTTTTCCTCAACAGAAACAGGTTCTTGATATACAGTTTGAGGCTCATTAGCCAAAAACTCAGCCACTTGAGCTTCGATTTCATCCCGCACAATCTGGCGGTATTCCAGGAAATGCTCGTTGTGAGCACACACGGTCAAATAATGATCCCAAACCGCAGGATTGCGTCTGAGAATGCTGAACAAATGATGCCAGAACTTCCACCGAGTTTTGCGCTTGACTCCTTGGCGCCAAACCACAGTTAACAGTGCTCGCAAGTCTATCCAACTGGGAACACGAGCAGGTACATTTGCTGTAGGTGCACCTAACATTAAGAAATGGCGATAAGTCCGGTCTAAATATTTCTCAGCATCGTACACTTCGCAGAATGCCTCGACATATTCGCGGGCAATATCTTCGAGAGGCCGCGTCGGGATAAAGTTCATCAAGGTAGTCTGGTTGAGGTTGCCAGATTTGTCGCGCAACCGCCCTTCTTTTGCTAGTCTGTGGGACAATGCAGTGTGCGGCAAAGCTTGCAGCATTCCAAAGGTTGTGCTGGGAATGGCTGCTGCTTCGGCAAACTGGACAATCCGCTGACCGGCACCCGGTTTTTCGCCGTCAAATCCGATGATAAATCCTGCCATTACTCGCAAACCGGATTTGGCAATTAATTCTACGGATTCGATCAGGGAATTTCGGGTATTTTGGAATTTTTTCGTCATTTGCAGGCTTTCTTCATCGGGAGTTTCAATCCCTAGAAACACTGCATTGAAATTGCAAGCAACCATCATGTCCATCAATTCTTGGTCTTGGGCTAAATCGATGGATGCTTCTGTGTTGAAAGTAAACGGGAATTTGTGTTCTTCTTGCCAGACTTTTAAGTCTTTTAGCAACAGTTTGACGCTGCGTTTGTTGCCGATAAAGTTGTCGTCTACCATGAACACGCCGCGCCGCCAGCCCAAGTTGTAGAGACAGTCTAATTCTGCTATCAATTGTTGGGGGGTTTTGGTGCGGGGTTTGCGGCCGTAGAGGACGATGATATCGCAGAATTCGCACTGGAAAGGACAGCCTCGGGAAAATTGAATTGACATCGAATCGTAGGCGTCTAATTCCAGCAAATCGAAGCGGGGAACTGGGGTTGTGGTAACATCTGGTTTTACGCCGTCCGATCGATAAATTCCGCTTTTTTCGCCGCGCCCTATTGCTTCGACAAACATCGGTAGGGTGATTTCGCCTTCGTCGAGAATCAGGTAATCTATGCCCGCTGCTTGAGGTTCTTCGGGTACGGATGTCGGGTAAGGGCCGCCGCAAGCTACGGATTTACCGCGCCGTTTTGCTTCGCGAATTATGTCTAGCAAGTCTTCTTTTTGGACAATCATTGCGGAGAGAATAACGAGCTCTGCCCATTCCCATTCTGCTTCGGTGATTTGTCTGATATTGCGATCGACTAACTTAAATTCCCATTCTTGGGGTAAAATAGCTGCTACCGTTACCAAACCCAGCGGTGGCAGCAGCACTTTACGATCGACTAATTCTAGGATTTTCTCGTAAGACCAAAATGTTTTCGGAAACAGCGGGTAAACTAGAAGAACTCGCATTATATGTTAAACCTCACATCAGTAAACAACTTGCGATCGGGCTGGGGTGTTTGAGAGTTTGATCGGCTCTCAAGACTTAATGTTAAGGCTAAAATTACGATCTTGCACTCGATCGAATATTTGGCGAGGGGTGAGACCCCCTAAGACAAAGATCGTCAGCGCAATTTTTAGCTTGCAGTTCCCTGTTAAAGTTTGCAAATGCTGATATCTTATCGTATTTGACCCTTAATTGACGATAATCGCATTTAAAAAGCATGGGATTAAGGCAAAAAAGAACTTGAAACAGTAAATTAGTCGTTTGGTGCGCACGGATCACCCTACATTACTCGTTTGGTGCACATTCCTTCTTCACGCTTGACCTCTTCCTTCTTCCCTCTTCCTTCTTCCCTCTTCCTTCTTCCCTCTTCCTTCTTCCCTCTTCCCTCTTCCTTCTGGCCTACTTTGAATCTTTGGCGGGAATCCCGCTAGTTCTTAACATATCGGCCACTGTGCCGCAGTAACTCGGCATTCCTATGGTTTCGGGATTCACAAGATTTTGATAAGTAAAATGGCGGTAGCTGATGCAAAATCTATCCCAAGCAGCCACCTGAATTCGGAACAGCCAAATAAAGAAATCGGCGAGCCTTGGTGAAAGAGTAATCCGAAAAAATATTTTTTTATTCAAATACTTGCAAGCTTGTTCTACCACTTCGTTAGCTGTAATTGCCGGATTTCCTAGCACAAAATGTCGCGGTTCCTCGGAAGCAGGCGGATGATCGACTAAATAATTAACTACTTTGGCAATATCTGCACCGTGGATGAAGTGAAAACTTCCATCTGCCTTAAACCAGCGAATCAAACCAATCAATTTTGCGACAACTGGCAGGCCAGATGACAAGTGAGAGACAGGTTTGTCTGCGTCTCCTCCCAATACTAATGTCGGGTAAAGTGCCGTAATCGGAGGCAGATTTTTCAAGGCTGACAAATGCACCATGCAGTTGTATTTTGAGCGAATATAATCTGTTCCCAGTTCCCCGGCTTCTTTGAGCAAATTGTTGTCTCTACCGAGAATGCTGGCAGTTGAAAAATAAATTACTTGCTGGCAAGTCTGTGGGGAAAGTAGTTGAATTAGGCGCAGAGTTTTGGTCACGTTAACATCAAATACTTCTTGAGTTCCTCCCCAAGCAGTGGCGGCTACAATTGCGACATTCATTGTTTGCAAAAGTTCGGCGTGTCGATCGATATCTCGCATATCGCCTTGTATGATATTAATGCCGGGGCGGGCTTTCCAGTCAAATTTTAATTTTTCGGGGTTACGAACTAATAGGTAAAGTTCGTGGTTTGTCTCTTGAATTAAAGTTTCGGCCATGTAGTGACCGATACAGCCACTTGCACCCGTCACAAAAATTTTTTTGGAGTTCATTTTGCCGCAGGGGAAGAGGGAGGATTTGACGCTTTTAAGGGCGCTAGGGAAACGGCATTGCCGTGTCCTTTTTTCACGGTAGGGAAACGGCATTGCCGTGTCCTTTTTTCACGGTAGGAGACGGGATTGTTACTCGTTACCAGGCTCTGACCTGGTAAGGCAGATCCGGAGGCTCTGCCTCTATTTTACGCGAGGCAGAGCCTCTAGATATGGGTTCACCAGGCAGAGCCTGGGAACCAGTTATATAATCGAAACCAAATTACTCGTTACCAGGCTCTGACCTGGTAAGGCAGATCCGGAGGCTATGCCTCCATTTTACGCGAGGCAGAGCCTCTAGATATGGGTTCACCAGGCAGAGCCTGGAAGTTAAAACCAGTTCGCAATCAATTTCAAGCAGCAACTGCAAGCAATTTGTCGGCTTGTTTTGCCGTTTCAAAGAAGAAACGCACGTTATCTTCGGGGGTTCCCGGTAAGACGCCGTGTCCCAAATTGAGGATGTGTCCGCGATGACCGGCTTTGCGAATTGTATCAAGAATTCGATCGCGAATAAACGCTTGAGAACCAAACAACACGCCCGGATCGAGATTTCCTTGAACGTTCATATTGGGGCCCAAACGTCGGCGCGCGTCGGCCATATCCACTGTCCAATCGACGCTGATGATATCAGCGCCGGATGTTGTCATGCGTTCGAGGAGGCCGGCGCTACCGGTGACTAACAGAATTAGCGGGGTGTCGGGATGGGTTTTTTTGACTTGCTCGAATACTTGTTTCTGGTAAGGTAAAGCGAAGGTATCGTAGTCTTGCGGGGACAGTTGGCCCGCCCAAGAGTCGAACATTTGCACTACTTGCGCGCCGCAGTCGATTTGATAGCGCACGTAAACTGCGATCGCATCTGCAAATTTTGAGAGCAACTGATGCAGTAAAGTTGGATCGGAAAATGCCATGTTTTTGATAATTGCATAATCCTTAGAACCTTTGCCCTCAACCGCATAGGCCGCCAGGGTCCACGGCGCGCCGACAAAGCCGAGCACGGTGGATTTGTTGCCGACTTCCTGGCGGAGGGATTTCAGGATAGTTTTGATAAACGGCAAGCTTTCTTCCGGGTTCAGCGGTTGCAGGTTGTCGATTTGCTGCTGAGTGCGAATGGGTGAGTGGATAATCGGACCTTTACCTTCGGCGATGTCCATGTCGATGCCCAAACCGGGCATGGGGGTGACAATATCGGAAAACAGAATTACGCCGTCGGGTTGAAACGCGCGCCACGGCTGAAGTGAAACTTCGATCGCCACTTCGGGAATTTCGGAACGTTCGCGAAACGAGGGATACTTTTCTCGCAAATCTCGATAAGCCTTCATGTAGCGGCCGGCTTGACGCATCATCCACACGGGCGGGCGGTCTAGAGTTTCGCCACGGGCTGCCCGCAACAACAAGGGAACTTCATTTAATGCCGACATTTTAACTTTTCTCTACCTTAGATATTTCAATGCCTTTGGTAGCTTACCACTGTGCGATCGTCCTTTTTGACAAAATCGTTGTGTGTACAAATGTGTATTTTGTCATTCCCAAAGAAAGTGAGGCGATGCCCAGAGCTCGACTTTATATAAAGGACTGGTATAAATCCTGTGTATGCCCCAAGAAACCCGGTTTCTACAAAGAAACCGGGTTTCTTGGCCCGCGCTACAGTTTGACCTACTTACCTCGTTATGCACACTCCGCCTACGGATACGCGACATCGATCGCGGTCCTCATCGAACCTCCTATTATCATTCACCCTCGCCGAATCTAAATTTCTGGTTCGCGAATTGTAGTAATAATCTCCTGCCGGGAAGTTTCTATTCGGGACAGCGCAGTAAGTCGAGTCTTGATTACCATCTTCAAACCTTACTCTCACCATCGAACGTCTCTCGCGACAATCAACAGACCGCAAGCCAAAATCATCTTCCAGAAGCTGTGCTCTGTCATATCGATTGTCATCTCGCCTGGTGTAACCATCGTCCCGCGAATTGCGAGATCGTCTGTCGCCCCCATCAATTCCCGCAACTTCCAGCGTGTAGCTACCGCCTCTGGCAGCATCTTTTGCTAATACTAAAAGCCTGTAATCGCCACTACGAGGAATTTGATAATTAAAAGAACGCTCTTGGGTAAAAGCGACTTGTTTGTTGTTCCCGTAAAACAGCACCATTACAGGAGCAAAACCGCCACTTGTATCTATGTCTAAAAACACTTCAATGTTATCGCCTTCCCGAGCGCTGAATGTGTATTCTTGACCGCGCAATTCTTCCGTCGGAGAGCCCGGAACCCACAGATTCCGGAAACTGTAAATCGGGGAAGTGCGGCGAATTACTCCATCTATGCGATCGTTATTCCGTATCTGTTCGCCAACTGCACTTGAGGAAATCCCCGTAAGTGCCAATCCTGTAACTAGGACTGCGGCAGCAATACTGTTTAACAAGTTGTGTGTTCTCATATCAACCTCTTTGGCAAAGTTTTAAAATCTTTTTGCTGTGTTGGCAGCGACATTTCCACATATAGTCCATTTTAAATGTATAGCGGTTCTCAAGCGTGGTGAGTTATGCCCTCTGCCCTATGCTCTATGTCCTATGCCAGATAGTACCTCATGTTACTGAGAAAGGCTATATTTTTGGCTATCTAGTCTTAGCCTCATGCGACCGGACTATTTTATCGCTGTCAACTCCGATCGGGCAGGATTTACGCCACCCCTCTGCATATAGCGTCAAAGTAGGGGCCAACCCCCCGCGAATCGCGATTCGCGATCGCAGAATGTCGATCGCCCAAAACCTCCGTAGATTTACTTATACTGGTTGGAGTTTGAAAACTTTGATAGAATGAAACATCCCTGCTTAGAATTAGGTAGTGGCAATTGATGCAATTCACGATCGTGTTTTTGGCAATGCCATTTAATTTAAATCCGTTATTCAAACTATTGTACTCGCTCTTGCCCTACCGGGAAGCAACCCTTCATCTACCATTTTCCAAAGAAGTAGTCCGCCAACGGCTTGCTGTCAAAGTTCCTACAGGTTTAATTGTTCACAAACCTATAATTTGGGGGAGGCGAATTCTTTATTACTACCAAATCGAGCTTGATGGTTATTGCCTGCGCGCGACAATTGCGGGCGGAGATTGGAGAGGGCTTTTGGTGGCTACAGGACAAATTCAAGACATTTCAGGCGGTTCGGTGTTGCCATTGAAGATGCGTCTTCCCACTTTATCTCTTGTCTTTTTACTCTCTTTGGGATTGGGTTGGCTTGCATTTTTTGTCACGGAAAAACCCCCCCGAGAAATCCTCCCATTTTTCCTGATAACTTTATTATTATCCTATGCTTTATTTGTGTATCTTTTTCGCTACCATGCAGAACGCACCTTAAATATTCTGAAATCCACAATTCTTTTACAGAACTCTGCAGAATGATTTTCATGCTATTTAAAAAGTAGTTTTTCCCCGCAACTGAGCAATCCCGAATCAGCGTCAAGACTAGCTATAATTCCCATGGGTAAAGCAGCGTTAACTCCCTCGTGTCCGAAGGGCAAATCCGAGACAATCGGAATATTCAAATCCAAGAGCCGATCGCGCAAAACCTCTTCAATGCTAAAACTGGGAATACTCGGGTCAATCTCGCAGCGGCTGAAACGCCCCAAAGCAATGCCCCGCACCCCAGCGAAAGCCCCCGCCATCCGCCAAAAAGTCAGCATTCGATCGACCCTGTAAGGAGCCTCAGAAACATCCTCAAATGCGAGAATAACCCCGGTCAAATCCGGTTGATACGGGGTACCGAGCAAATGAGAAGCAACCGTCAGATTTGCAGGAAACAGCGGCCCCGTGGCTTGTCCGCTGCCCCATCCTTTACCTTGCAAAGATTGTAAGGGACGACCTTCTATGCAGTCAAAAAGTCGATCGACAGACCAATCCGGTTCATCCGCCAAAGTTGTCAGCATCGGCCCGTGAACGCCCCAAATGCCCAATTTTTCGTGATTCCACAGCAAAGCAGTAATGTCGGAAAAGCCGATTAACCATTTCGGCGAATGGGAATCCGGAGGTAGAAATTGGGAGTTTTCCGCCTTACCCACATTTCCTTTTTCCAAAAGTCGAGTGCTGCCGAAACCGCCTCGAACACAGAGAATACCGCGACAATCCGGGTCATTTAGGGCATCTGCGAGCTGTCGGACGCGGTTTTCATCGGAACCGGCCAAATAGCCCCAGCGATCGTCAAAACCCGAGCTTAATTCAACTCGATAGCCGCGGGATTTCCAAATTTCTACACCGCGTTCAAAGGTACTTAATTCTCGCAGAGTGCCGCTGGGAGCAATTACCCTGAGCAAATCTCCGGGTTGCAGAAATTTTATGTCAGTCATTAGTTATTAGTTATTAGTTATTAGTTATATCGTGTTTTGTGAATCTATCGTAATTATGTAGGAGCGGGTTTTACAGACAATTTTTGACGGAAACAGACCATCTCGAAAACCCGCCCCCACCCATCCATAAATACAAACCTACATTTTCGGATTCGATGCAAATTTCAGGTTGATGGAGGTTATCGATTGTGGCGGGGCGGGTTTATCTAGATTGTGGATAATCGTTAAATATTGTCGGTGAAACCCGCCCCTACGGGATTTGGGAAATTATTGATCGAGGGGGGACTTTTTGAGATTGTTGGTTAATGATTGCTAAGGCAAAGTTAGAATTTCCACCCCAGAATCAGTAACAGCCAGAGTGTGTTCAAATTGAGCCGAAAGCTTTCCATCCTGGGTGATAGCCGTCCAACCATCGGCGAGAATTTCCACTTCCCAAGTACCCTCATTAATCATCGGCTCGATCGTAAAAACCATGCCTTGTCTGAGCTTCTTTCCCGTGCCCCGCTTACCGTAGTGCAAAATTTCCGGTTCGGTGTGAAAAACGCGGTGAACGCCGTGTCCCGCAAAATTTCGCACTACCGAAAAACCCTGTGCTTCAGCATATTCTTGAATCGCTGCACCGATGTCGCCGGTACGAGCACCCGGTTTGACTTCCGCAATTCCTCTTCTTAAACATTCCTCGGTTACTTCAACTAACTTTTTCGCTACCGGTGAAGGTTTTCCCACAAAAAAAGTCTTGGAAGTATCGCCGTGATAGCCGTCAACTAAAGGCGTTACATCAATATTAATAATGTCACCTTCTCTCAGAATTTGTTTAGCATTCGGGATGCCGTGACAGACTACTTCATTGACGCTAGCACAGAGAGATTTGGGAAAGCCTTTATAGCCTAGCGGAGCGCTTTTTGCTCCGTGTGCCAAAGTCCAGCGTTCGGCTTCGTCGTTAATTTCGAGAGTGCTGACACCGGGTTTTACCATCGGTTCGAGATGCAGCAGAAGTTCGGCAGCTAAGCGACCTGCTTGGCGCATTTTGTCTATTTCTCTGCTCGATAAAAGCACTAAACGTTCGGTTGCCATAGTTTTTTTTGTTTTCTTTTTTGGTGGTCGATTAAGAGTTTATTTAACTCAATTTTAGAATAGATTTGAACCAGTGTTCAAAACGATCGCCCAAAGCTCCCAAAGAGTATTCTACCTCTGCTTGTCGGCGGCAAGCGCTGCGGTCAATTTGGTCTAAGCGGGCGATCGCACCTACCAAGCCATTTACACTGTCAGGCTCCACTAAAAAGCCCGTCAGTCCGTCTCGAACAATTTCCGCAGGCCCCCCGCGCTTATAAGCAATCACAGGCACACCGCACGCTAAAGCCTCGATCGCGACATTTCCGAAAGCTTCCACCCAGCGCGGCGTCATCAACAATGCTCGGCACTGACGGACTTGCTCTTGCATTTTGGTTGTTGTCAGAAACCCTAAATATTCTACCGGAGCATCTGGCCAATCTGCACAAATTTTTTGCCAATAATCCTCATCTTGCATTTTTCCCATAATTTTTAGGGAAATGCCTGTAATTTTCGCTGCCGCCACTGCATCTTCTAAGCCTTTTTCCGGGGCGATGCGACCAAGCCAAGCTAATTTGGGTTCCGGTTGGCTGCAAAATTCGTACAGCGATAAATCTATGCCGCTTCCCAACAACTGACACTCCTCGGCAAAGGCAAAGGTTTCGGCTTGGGAAACGGTGTAAACTCCGATCGTACCGGGAAATTGGGCGGCGGTTTGTCCGGCGATGCGATCGAGCGATCGCGAAAGGGAACCCATGCTGATAAAATGGGCGATCGGAGTTCTAAAAAATGGCGTCAAATAAAACGGCAGCCAATCGTAGGCAAAGTTAACAATGACATCCCATTCATCCTGAACTTTGCGAGCGTATTCCCACATATTCGCCAGCACAGCATCAGCGGGCATCACAATAGGAGAATTGTAATCTTGTGTTTGGGCGGTTACTTGCAAGTCGCCCCTTATTTCGATTACTGGAATTGATTCTAAGACTGAACCTATCGGCGCTACCACTGCTATTTTATGACCTCGGCCGTGCAATTCTTTAGCGATGTTAAGGACTGTAAGTTCAACTCCGCCGCCCAACCCCGAACCGAGTTGACCGACCGAAGTTGAGAGGAACAATATTTTCAAATAGTCATTAGTCATTAGTCAGCCGTCATTAGTTATTAGTCATTAGTTATTAGTCAGCCGTCATTAGTCAGCCGTCACTAATTTTAACATAATCTAAGTTATAAATTCTCAACTCTAAAATTTAAAATCTCAAATCACTTGAAAATTGCTAGACTTATCAATCCATCCCAGAACGCGGACGGATGCGGTTCAACTGATTGATTGCCCAGCGAGCAGTCTCCTGAACTTCTGGATCGGGATCCTCCGTCGCACGGTGCAACAAGTAACTGATTTGATTCACCAATTCGTAAATCCGCGTCAAATCGCGAATCGCATTTTTACGCACTTCTGGATTTTCATTTTGCAGCGAAATTGACCAGGCATTATTCATGGGTTTGAGAGTGCGAATGCCAATTTCCGACAGACTTGCCAAAATTAAACTGTACTGCTTCGAGTCGGAATTTACTAGCAAATCGAGCAACGGCTCAACTGCTCTAGAATCTCCCCGCTGGCCGAGTTCCCAAATTGCTTTGCGCCTCGAAGCCGGATTTAGGTGCTGCAAATCTTCAATCAGTGCTTCAATAATATCAACTTTAGGCCTGCCATCCGCTTCGGGAACGGAAATATCTTTCTTGCGACTCGCTAGGGAATCGGCTCGATTAGTTGTTTCGGGAATGTTGAAACCTGTGTCGCTGTAACCGTTGCTGTTAGTTTCCAAGGGCGAGGTGTCGGAATTAATTTCATCGCCCTCGATTGCTGCATCCTGGGATTCTGGTTCCCCCAATTTCAGGATAAACGGTAAAGGCCGATCGCTCCTGTCGAGACTGTAGTCTTTTGGCAAATCCAAAGGGTAAGGCAAGGTTGACAGCGGTTTTTCTAGCCCAAAAGGAACCTGTCGAGTTCCTATTTTGTGCGAGTTTGTAGGAGCATCGGGATTAGTAAATTGAGAGTTTCTTTGGCTGTGGCGCTCGACTCTTCCCCGCCTTCGCTTTGAATGATTTGACTCGTCATTGCTAACTAATTTGAGCATGATAAATACTGCCGCTGCCGTGACGACAACTGCTGCCAAACCCAACATTAACAACCCCCGCTGGTGAGACAAAATGACGAGCGAATTAGATATTGCTTTCGGGAGTTTGGAATTGGATTTTGACGTTTGGGACGGCTTAGTTTTGTTTTTATCGGGCGCTGGAGACGGTTTAGAAGGCTTGGAGTCCTGGCGAGAGTCCGGGCGAGAGTCCGCCTGAGCAATTTCTTGGAAAACAGCCCGGTAGGAGGCATTGAGTACCTGTTGCTTTCCGTCGGCACTTGGACTGAAGGCAGCGCCCAGACAGGCAATGCAGATGAAGAAACATACAAAGGAGCGGTAGTGCGCCATAAGACTCAATGGGGGTTTTGAGAGGCAACGCCGCATGACGAGCTTTAGTGTAACCTTGAGTTAGCTCGATCCTAGCTGCTATGAGCTCAACTAACTAACAAATAGCACCTGACTCGGGAAAAACCCGGGTTTGAGAGGCCAGCGAGCCAGATATGATTAACACAATCGCGTCATTGACGTGGAAGTCCTTTAACTAATTAGTTTGAGACGAGCTACATCGGCGGCCCCGGGTAAAGCAGTGGCATCGAGAAACTTGATTGCAGCTCGCCGAGCGCAAGCGAAGCCTTAGCTACGTGCAGTGCAGGCGCCGCGCCGCAAAGCCTCCGGGGCGGGAGGCGGGCGATTGTTGCTCGCCGTCGATTTCTCACGGATAGCCTGGTATGACCAAGAGTTTAACAAGCTTCCGAGCCTGCTGGTCGATCGTTGTTGTCTTAATCTGGGCGAAAGTCGGACAAGGGAGATTTGCAGTGGAAACGAGAAACCGAGTTTTTGAGTGTATTCTTGGCTGATAAACAGAATATTCTCACTACATTCTAAGACGCACTCTCGATCGAAGAAACCGGGTTTTTTTATCGAAAATGCTGTAAGAAAGAGAGCGCTGATTTGACCAATGTTAATTTCAAGGGGGGAATTATGGCGGATAGAAGTGTTTGGGCGAGAGACTAAGATAACCGCTAGGAAATATTGTATTCTGCAAGCAAGCCCGAAAAATCATAGTATCTTGTCGAACTGGGGGCGGGTTTAGTTAGGAGCTATAGTGAGAGCGAGTAGACGGTTTCAGGCGGGCGCCCTCTCCCTAGGTTTTGTTTATTTGTACCCACTTACTTAAGTTAAATCAATCGGTATTTAATCCTAGGCCACCAAATTTGATATAAGATCGAGCTAAATTTCTAGTGTGAGAGTAGAGGCATTGGTGAGCCAACAAGATATTTTAAATTTAGCAAAAGAAGGCGATGCCCGGGCGATCGCATTTCTGATCGGCCAAGCACTCGAAAGCTTCGGCGTCACGGCTAAAGCCAGCCGGGAAAATGACAGCCTGCACCTGCTGCTGGAAGCAGAACAATTGCCTGCAGAAGAAGCCTGTCTCCGAGTCGCAGTCAAAGGGTTGCAGCGGCTGCAACCAAATAACGTTTACTCGCTGACAGTTTACGGACGGCGGAGTGGGCAGCAATTGCCGGCTTGGACTCAGACGGTAGAATTAAAAAAACGCCAGACTCCCGCGCCCGCGAGTGCATTAGTTGCCGTGAATGCAGCAGTAGCCGCGAGTGCAGCAGTAGCCGCGAGTCTACCCGCTTCTCCAATTCCTGTGACTTTGCCCAAGCTAGAAAAAACTCAAAATGTCACAACTGCGCCCCCTCAAACACCAGAAAAATCTCCGCCCAAACCCCCTAAAAACCCAACTCCAAAACCCACAAACCAACGGCAGCAAAAGCCATCACCGCAGCCCGAGTTAGCCGGTACTAAAACTAAAAAATCTCCGCTGTCAACCCGTGCTCTGGGTCTGATTCTCGTGCCTGTATTCGGCTTTGTTCTGGCTTCTCAACTTTACAAATCCTCCAGCACCGTTACTAATAACCCTCTAACGTCAAACCCTGCGGTACAAAAAGTGAGTTCGACCCCCCCACCTGTACCCGCAGCCAAACCCCTTCGGGCCCCACAATCGCCCTCTCCGGCTGCCAAAAAACCTGCCATTGTGCCCGCAACTGTCAGCATCAAAGCAGTTGGCGACATGATCCCGGGCACGAATTTTCCCTACAACAAACTGCCTGCAAAAAAAGAGCTTTTATTAGAGTCGGTAAAACCGTACCTCAAAGGAGCTGATATTCTGTTTGGCAATTTTGAAAGCACGATGACCGATTATCCTTACAGTTCCAAAGCAGGCGGCGGACGAATGCTGTTTGCCTTTCGGACGCCTCCGAGTTATGCCAAAATTTTCAAAGATGTTGGTTTTGATATTTTGAGTATTGCCAACAATCACTCCTACGATTTTAACGAGCAGGGATTTAAGGACACGATTAAAAACATCGACAGCAACGGCATGAAGGCTGTTGGCAAAAGAGATCAAATTGTTTATCACAATGTCAAGGGCGTGAATTTTGCCTTTATCGGTTTCAGCAACTACGGCGAAGTTCACAATTCCTTGCTGGAATTGAAAGCGGGAGCAGAAATTGTCAAAAAAGCGAAGCAAAACGCTGATATTGTAGTGATATCAGTTCATGCTGGAGCTGAAGGAACGGGAGCTCAGAATGTGAGAAATAAAAACGAATTATTTTACGGAGAAAACCGGGGAAATATGGTTTTGTTTTCGCGGACGATGATTGATGCGGGAGCAGATTTGATTTTGGGACATGGCCCGCACGTTATTAGAGCTATGGAACTTTATAAAGGGAAATTGATTGCTTATTCGCTGGGCAATTTTTTGGGTTATCGCACTTTGTCCACAGCAGGAGCACTCGGTCAATCTCTGATTTTGGATGTGAAAATGACTCCGCAAGGAGATTTTGTTTCTGGTAAGATTATCCCCATCCAACTTGACGGGCGAGGGATTCCATCTGTTGATAACAATTTTAGGAGTGTGGGGTTGCTTGGCCGTTTGACAAAGAGCGATTTTCCCAATAGCGGTTTGACAATTGATGACAAGGGACAAATTTTGAAAAAGAGTAAGTAGTTATTGGGAATTGGGAATTTTAACTGGTTCCCAGGCTCTGCCTGGGAACCGATATCCAGAGGCTCTGCCTCGAAAAGCGATAGCAAAATTGGAGGCCCAGCCTCCGGATTTGCGTTACCAGGCAGAGCCTGGAAGTAACCAGTAATCAAACTCTTGTGGTCCGTTGCTGTGAGCAACGCCCGAAATAAGCAATTTAAATGCAGTACAGCTTAGCCGCCCCTATACTGCAATCATCGTTTTCAAAGCTTCTTTCATTTCGTCTGCAGTCGTGGTTGCCGTACCGAATTGACGCACGACAATACTAGCCGCCAAATTGCCCAAAACAGCAGCTTCCCAACCGGAGGCACCGACGCACAAAGCTAAAGTCATTGCTGCTACGACTGTATCTCCAGCACCGGTTACGTCGAATACATCAGTCTTGTTAAAAGGGGGAATGTCCCAACTTTGAATGGCAAATTCCCCGTTTTCACAAGTAGATGTTGGAGACGGTGAATTTTTGATTTCTTCGCCGTTCACCTTTTCAAACAAACTCATCCCTTCTTCACCGCGAGTAATCAGGATTTTTTGAGCTTGAGTTAAGTTCAACAAGTCGCGTCCTGCTTGCATTAAAGTTTGAGGGTTTTTGATAGCATATCCGACTGCTTGCTCGGCTTCTGGCAAGTTTGGAGTAAACAGCATCGCTCCGGAATATCGCTGCAAATTTGTTTGAGCGTCTACAATTGTTTTGCCGGGAACCACTGCCGATTCGATCGCCAAATTGGTCAAAACTCCGTCGCCGTAGTCGGAACAAACCACAGCATCTACTGTCGGTATTTGCTGCCGGATGTAGTCTGACAATTGCAATTGCAAATCTAAATCCGGCAACTCGTCCGATTTGCGATCGACTCGGACAATTTGCTGAGTCACCGACTGCCGCGCGTGCCCGGAAATTCGAGTTTTGGTGACAGTTGGACGCTGCGAATCGATTAAAATGCCCGCCGTATCAATTCCCGCCGCCTCAAAAATACTGCACAAAGCCTTTCCCTGGTCGTCTTTTCCCACCAAACCAGCAACTTTTACTTTGCCTCCGAGTTTGGCTAAATTGTAGACAGCATTTGCGCCACCTCCGGGTAGTTGCCGAGTATTTTCGTAGCGCAAAATCAACACAGGTGCTTCGCGGGAAATTCGCTCTACTTGTCCGGTAAGAAACTCGTCCAAGGTCAAATCTCCGATCGCTAATACCTGCGCTCGATCGAAGCAGTCTAATCTTTTCAATAATTGCTCAGTTGAGGCACAAAGTTGAGGCAAAAATTCGGAATAGTCGTTAGTCATTAACCAAAAAAATGAGACTGAGGAGTTGATAATTGAGGGTGGAACGAGCGGGAATTAAAAATCCTAATATAAATTAATAATTAATTTCCTCCCTTGTTTGATTTTTAACTTTTAATTAATTTTCTCACGGGGATTTTGAGAAACCAGTTGCAGGCTGTTGGCGAGCGCACTCGCTCAAACAATTTGGCAAAAAAATTGGGATACAAGGGAACCCATTGAGACTAAGCGAGAAAGTTTCACTGTGTGGAAGTTTTCTTCTACATAAGTGCTTTCTACATCAGTGCCTTCAACAAACAGCAGAATTATTTCAATTTCTGCTTGATGATCGTAATCACCTGAGCCATTTGTTTTTTGAGTGTATCAATTTCCGCTTGCATTTTCGCCATTTTCTGAGTCATCGCCTGAATGTCAGCGGCGCCCGCTCCGGAACTGGCTGCAGGGGCGGCGGCTGGGGCTTCGGGGACTGGTTTCTTTTTCGCCAGTACCATCGCCGATTTGATCGCCTCGGTTAGCTGCTTTTTCTCAAAGGGTTTAGCGATGAATGCAAAAAAATGCTTCTCGAAGGGTTTCGGAATTTTCTCCATCACCTCTTCTTCGCGGCCCGACATGATCACCAAAGGTATCTTAGAAAGCTCCGGATGGGCTTGCACTTTTTGATACACTTCCCAACCGCTGACTTTGGGCAGTAGGAAATCTAACATAATTAGATTCGGACGGGCTTGACGGATCAGTTTCAGTCCCTCTTCGCCGTCTTTTGCTTCTAGAACTTCAAAGTTACCCTGAGGCAACATCTCTCGGACTCGGACTCGGATGACTTTACTGTCATCGATTACTAAGATTTTTTGACCAACCACGACTGACTCCTTCAGTAATGAGTGATGATTCGCAACCTTCAGTATATCCCTAAGAGAATTCTACCCAGAATTCTGGGCGATTTTAGTTTTGCCCAACTGGAGGCGCCATTCTGATTTGGGGTTATACTCCTACAAGTTCAGGGACTTTGATTTCGGATAGGATCGAAGGAATTAACTCAATAGCCACTTAATTTTATGTCGCCCCAAACTCCTAAAACTCCTACTGTCAAAGCAGTTGCTGCCCAAATGCGGGGTGAAATCGATGCGATGCCGGAGTGGTTGCGCAGGCCTGTTGGCAAAGCTAGCGAACTTTCCCAAGTGCAAAAAATTATCAAACAGCGGCAAATTCACACTATTTGCGAGGAGGGCAGATGCCCCAACCGGGGCGAGTGCTACGCCCAAAAAACGGCGACTTTTTTGTTGATGGGGCCGACTTGCACCCGCGCTTGTGCTTTTTGTCAAGTAGATAAAGGTCATTCTCCGATGCCCCTAGACCCGGAGGAACCGCAAAAGGTGGCAGAGGCTGTGCAGTTGTTGGGTTTGGGCTATGCGGTGCTGACTTCGGTGGCGAGGGATGATTTGCCGGATGGGGGTGCGGGTTGGTTTGCCAGGACGATCGCCCAAATCCGCCTTCTTAACCCGGATACTGAAGTTGAGGTACTGACGCCGGATTTTTGGGGCGGAATCGGTAGGGGCGGTGCCCCCGTGCCCGCCCCCGAGGGGGAGAATTCCGGCCTCGATGAGTTGCAGCGAGATCGGATTCGCACGGTGGTGGAGGCTAAACCGGCTTGTTACAACCACAATATTGAGACGGTGCGCCGGTTGCAAGGGCCGGTGCGCAGAGGGGGAAAGTACGATCGCTCCCTCGACGTTCTCCGTATTGTCAAGCAATATGACCCAACTATTCCCACAAAATCGGGTTTGATGTTGGGCCACGGGGAAACCGAAGCCGAGATCCTCGAAGCGATGACCGATTTGCGGGATGCCAAGTGCGATCGACTCACCCTCGGTCAATACATGAGACCATCTCTAGAACACCTCCCAGTGCGTAAATACTGGACGCCGAGAGAATTTGACCGTTTCGGGTCGATCGCCCGGGAGATGGGGTTTGAGCGCGTGCGATCGGGGCCTCTCGTCCGCAGTTCCTACCACGCGGGAGAGAGCGATTGAAATTAACCTGAATTCAACTCGGTATAAACTCCTTGTTACAAAAAATAACTCTAGAGGATTGTGCATAAGTGCGACGCTCTCTGCTATTTGTAAATAGAGTGACATTATCAATTAGGAGCTTTACCTATGGCAGAGATAGCGAAGAACCAATTAAAATCCGACTCCGTGATGAAAACGGGCAAATTCCCTTACACCTTTCGCGCCGGCTGGTTTCTGTTGCTGTTAGCTATCAATTTTTTGGTTGCAGCCTATTATTTCCATATCATTGAATAGTTCTGCAAGTTAACTTTTAGCAGACCCTGCTGTTCTCGACCTCAACGTCGGAGAGTGGGAGAGAAGGAGAGGGAAAGAGTTTTGAGTTTTGAGTTGGCGAGAATATGACTTCATCCTTCTAACTAATGACTGCTGACTTCTTCCCTCTTCCCTTAAACCTCTTGCTTCTGACTAAGGACTAACGACTAATGACCAATGACTAATGACTGATGACTAATGACTTCTCTAGCGATTTCTAGACGATTCTAGCTTTGACAACCGCTCTTTAATTTTGATAACATCTTGCTTAGTTTCAATTGCCAAAGTTGCTAAATTGTCAAACATCGGGTCTCCCGACAGCATTCTAGGATTTGTGCGGCCAGAACTCGAACGGTTCGGAGACTGAGGCAGGTTAACTCTAGACCCTTGATTCTGCAAACTGTAGATTTGTCCTCTGAGTTCAGAAATTTGACTTTCTAATTGAGTAATGCGAAACTCTAATTGAGTTGTGGATTGAGCGGGCGTAAAAATTGGCGCAGCAGCAATTGCTAACGCGCAAGCCAGACATAAAAGACAGATTGTTAGGGCGCGATGGCGAATTTTTTTCGGCATAGCTTTAATAATTTAAATTATACCAGTTCTACGATAACAAATCGCCGATATTTTTGGCGTCTATCAGAAGTATGTCTTATGGCAACTAGGAACGTAGCTATTTTAATGTTCGATGATGTCGAGGTACTGGACTTTGCAGGTCCTTTTGAAGTGTTTTCGGTCACATCAGAATTAAGTAAGGGCGAGGGACCTTTTGCAGTCTCTACCGTAGCCGTACATCCCGGTGCTGTCAAAGCCCGCAACGGTTTGAGCGTAAATCCCGACTGCACCATTTCCGATTGTCCGCCACCGGATATTTTAATTGTACCCGGAGGACAAGGTACGAGAAAGTTAATCGATAATTCAGCAGTTATTAATTGGATAAAAGATGCGGCGCCAACAGCAGAATTAGTGCTTTCTGTCTGTACGGGTGCGCTGCTTTTGGCAAAAGCTGGCTTGTTGGAAGATTTGAAAGCAACTACACACCATGGGGCCTTTGAGTTATTGAGAGAATTAGCTCCCCACACAACTATTATCAAAAATCAGCGATTTGTAGATAACGGCAAAATCATCACCTCTGGGGGAATTGCTGCGGGAATTGATATGTCTTTGTACGTTGTCGGCAGGCTTTTGGGAACAGCACAAGCTGAACAAACATCAGAGCATATGGAATATAAAATTGGGAATTGGTAATTGGGCACTGGGCATAGTTAATTGTATAATTGGCGCGTAGGGGCGGGTTTTACCAACCATAATTGCCTAAAACAAACAATCTCGTAAACCCGCCCCGCCCATACACTAACCAGAGACGAAGGATGCTACCAGACGTGATATCAACCATCTGAGTCCCAAACTTTTAGTTGTAAATAGACTAATATCAAAGCTAAAGCCATCAAGAAAGTTGCGGCTGCGGCTGCATAGCCAAAATCAAATTGCGAAAAAGCTTGCTCGTAAATATAATAAACTAGCAAATTAGTAGAGTTCAAAGGGCCGCCGCCGGTGATGACGTAAACTTGCTCAAAACTGCGCAGGGTAAAAATAGCAGTAGTGACAGTAGCAAATACTAAAGTCGGTCGCAAACCGGGTAAAGTGATGTACAAAAATTGCTGCCAAGCATTAGCTCCATCCAATTGAGCTGCTTCGTAACGATTTACCGGAATTGCTTGCAATCCTGCTAAAAATACTACCATATTAAAGCCTAATTGTTTCCAAACACTGAGCAGAATTATCACTGGCATTGCCCAAACTGTGCTACTCAGCCAAGGAATTGGATTTAAACCGAGATCCATTAGCGCATTATTCACCGGGCCTTCGGTTTGAAACAACCACCGCCAACCCAAGCCAACTGCAACTAAAGAGGTAATCGAAGGAATAAAATAAGCGGTGCGCAGAGCTCCTCGCCAAGCAAACGACCGATTTAGCAAAACTGCTAAGCCCAAAGGAATCACTAAACTGGGAATGACTGTAGCAGTAGTAAAATAGATCGTGTTTTGGAGAATTTGCCAGAAATCCGGGTTTGTGACTAGACGCCAGTAGTTGTTCAAGCCAATCCAACGCACTCCCGACTGGGTAAAGCTGCCGCTGGTAAAGCTGAGGTAAAATAAATAGGCGATCGGCCAAATCAAAAAAGTACCCAGAAATAGCAAAGCTGGGGCCAGAAAAGTCCAAGCTGCGATCGAATCATTATCTAACCAGTTAAAACGCCCAAATTTTATCCGAACCATTGGCTTGTAAATTTTAGCTTTTAGTTTTAAATGGTATCACAATATAGGTCTATGTCAAAATGAATCTTCTCGATATATTAGCTCATTTACCCACTATAGAAACTGAAAGGCTCCTGCTCAGAAAAATTACTTTAAGCGATGCCAGCGATATGTTTGAGTATGCCTCAAACCCCGAAGTATCAGAATACACAATGTGGTCAACTCATACCTCGATAGAAGACACTAAATACTTTCTCCAGTCGCTTACAAAAATGTACAAAAGACGAGAGCTTGTAGATTGGGGAATCGTCCACAAAGCCGAGAAAAAATTTATCGGCACTTGCGGATTTGTGGAATGGAGCATGACGCACAGCCGCGCGGAAATTGGCTACGCACTTTCTCGAAGATATTGGGGCGAAGGATACATGAGCGAGGCTGTCAATGCAGTTATTGAATTCGGCTTTCGGGAGATGTTGCTGAATCGAATTATGGCTCGATGTGAGGTTAACAATATTGCTTCGGCTCGGGTGATGGAAAAAGTGGGGATGCAATTGGAAGGGATATTGCGACAGCATCTATTTGTGAAAGGCAGATATTGGGATCTAAAAATTTATTCGATTCTCAGAGAAGAGTTTTTTGATTATATTGTAGAATAAGAGTGAATCAGTAAGTCAGCGAAAAAAAATATACTTAGGACTTACGCAATATCTCCATGTAGAGTGCGCCGAAGCATACCTTACCCTTTACCTCTATTGTATAATACGAGTGAATAGCTTTTATATTTATGACAAGCGAATTTCAAAGGTCGTACCCGCCACGTGATTTATCCGTGGCATCAATCCAAAATCGAAAATCGAAAATCCTAAAGCCCCCGAATTTATCCGTGGGGTCAATCCAAAATCGAAAATCGAAAATCTAAAATCGAATGACCGCTAATCCAGTATCTGTTAATTCCAATGCCTGCCTGATTTCTCCTGAGATTGGCAAAAGTTCGCTCGCTCCGGCTCATCCTCCGTTAAAATTAGGGATTTTAGCATCAGGAAGCGGCAGCAACTTCGAGGTGATTGCCCGAGCAATCCAAAACCAACAACTTAACGCTCAAATCCCAGTATTAATTTACAACAACCCCGAAGCCAAAGCCGCAGCCCGAGCCGAAAAATACGGCATTCCCTCGATTCTTCTCAATCACCGCGACTGCAAAAGCCGCGAAGAATTAGATACAAAAATTGTCAAAACTTTTCAAGAATATGATGTAGAATGGGTAGTCATGGCGGGTTGGATGCGAATTGTTACCAAAGTTTTACTTGATGCTTTTCCCGATCGAGTCATTAACATTCACCCCAGCATACTGCCGAGTTTCCCTGGAATTCGCGCCGTCGAGCAAGCACTGGCTGCCCAGGTTAAAATCACCGGGTGTACGGTGCATATCGCCCGTTTAGAAGTAGACAGCGGGCCGATTTTAATGCAGGCTGCGGTGCCGGTATTGCCTGATGATACCGCAGAAACGCTGCACGCTCGAATTCAAGTACAAGAGCACAAGATTATGCTCGGTGCGATCGCCCTTATTGCCGAATCTAATCGAAAATATTGTGACTAAAAACCTCACGAGTGCGGCATCTGCCCCCAACTTGCCCGTCAGCGACTCACCCGAAACAGGTCCGCCGCTGACTCCGCCCAAAAACGGATAGTGGCGAATCACTTAAGTGGTAAAGAGATCAAAATTTTAGAGTCTTGTTCAAGCTCCCAGATTCAATGCTGCAAGTCAATCTAAAATCTAAAATCGAAAATCGAAAACAGGTCCGCCGCTGACTCCGCCCAAAAACGGATAGTGGCGAATAACTTAAGTGGTGAAGAGATCAAAATTTTAGAGTCTTGTTCAAGCTCCCAGATTCAATGCTGCAAGTCAATCTAAAATCTAAAATCTAAAATCGAAAATCGAAAACAGGTCCGCCGCTGACTCCGCCCAAAAACGGATAGTGGCGAATAACT
>NZ_JAUBVJ010000011.1:65804-129960 GCF_036702785.1 Microcoleus sp. AR_TQ3_B6
TAAGTGGTGAAGAGATCAAAATTTTAGAGTCTGGTTCAAGCTCCCAGATTCAATGCTGCAAGTCAATCTAAAATCTAAAATCTAAAATCTAAAATCGAATGAGTGACTCCAATCGCCTGAAATTAATTCTCAAAGAAAGGCTCAAAAAGAGCATCGGCATCAAGGGAGAATTCTATCTGCCTTGCTTGCCATCAATGCTAGACGACTATCTTAAATTTCTCTCAGACTTCTTAAAACTTCTCGGGCAAAACCTCGAGGCTGCCCAAATCGAAAACTTGCGAACATTAATTGCCAACGCCTTAGCAGAAGGATTCAAAAATTCTCCCCACTCTAATCTAATAGTCTCATACTTTCCCGCCAATTCCCAAATCGGTTTAGCCGGCGGCATTACTCTGGATACCAAGATTCAAGTCGAATCAATAGCCCAGAAATATCATAGCTGGCCCGAGATTCGCCCCGAACCTTTATTCGGCAGCCATCCCGATGCCAAAGTCATCGCCATTGCCGCCGAATTAGGTGAACCCCCAAAAGTACCTATTTTAGATGTGGGTGCCGGTCCTGGGCGCAATAGTTTGCCCTTAGCAAGGTTAGGGCATCCCGTAGATGCGATCGAACTAACACCCATATTTGCCGAGAAACTATCATCCGCAGCCACCGCCGAAAACTTGCCGATAAATGTCACCCAAGGCGACGTTTTAGACCCATTATTGAGGATGAAAACTTATCGGTACAAATTAGCCATTGCTACCGAAGTTCTCTCTCATTTCCGCTACCCCGAACAAGTCCGCCTGTTCCTCGGCAAAATGTCCGATGCCGTTTTAAGCGGCGGGTTTATCTTATTCAGTGCTTTCTTAGCTGTAGATGGGTACGAACCCGACGAGATGGCAAAACAAATGTCTGAATTGTGTTGGTCTTATCTGATTACCAGACAAGAATTGCAAGCAGCAATAGAGGGTTTGCCGTTAGAAATTATTTCCGATCAATCGGTGATTGACTACGAACAAAAACATTTGCCTGATTCGGCGTGGCCGCCGACACCTTGGTTTGTCAGTTGGGCCAGCGGCCGGGATTTATTTCCGGTGGAACAAACACCACCGTTAGAGTTGCGGTGGATACTTGTTAAACGCTTGTAGAGTTTATTGTTTTGGCTCAACTTTTAGGTAAAAATTGTCTAAATTTGTCCGATGTTTGGGCGAGGATACTTTTGTTTGGGAAATGGGGGAGGATTTGATATTATCTCTAATTTTGTTAAAGATCAGAATTTTATATACGGCTTGCTGAATAAAGTAAAAAAGGAGCTGCTAATTTGGTTGTCTGACCGAAAAAAGGTGGGGGAGTACAAAAAAAATAGCGATATAATGCCTCAAAACCCTTGCATCATCGGCGATCGTGTACCGAAAAGTTGAGCAAGCTCTTTGTGGCTCCTGCTCTGGCTCCTTGGAGCTCCACACTCAAGCGATGAATACAAAATCCCCAACCTCTTTAAGAAGTTGGGGATTTTAACGGTTAAGTTCACGACTCAAAGGGGATTACGATAGATTTGACGTCGCGGCATGGGTTTGGTTTTCTCCGGCTTCAACCGCGAAAATCGCCTGCTAATCCCCTTTAAAGCGGTGTTCAATACCGCAGGAAATCATTACTTGCAGATATATCCTCCCTTCACAAACTTAAGTTTTGAGCCTGGTGGACAGTCTTGGTCAGTAATGCTTCCCTTAAGTGGAGTCGCTGATGATGGCGCAGGAGATGGCGGAGTAATCGCTGACGGCGATAGCTGCGAGGAAACGCCCAAGAAGTTTGGTGCAGGAGTATTAGTCCCGTTGGTACCCACCGCAGGCAACTCTATCACTGTTGTGGTCGCTTGCCCTGTGCCATCATTGGTCACGGTGTACTGATCTCCGGGATGCCCATTCGTCACAAACAGTTGTGGATGATCGAACGGGGCACGCTCATAGCGAACGCGATCGTCAGTCAGAGATAGAAGGAATGCGACCAAAGACGTTTTCTGTTCCTCGGTGAGGTTTAGGTTGCGGATCCCAATATCGAGATTGTCAATGTTGTTCTCAGCAAAATCCCCGCCTCGATTGTAGAAATCAACGACATCTCGCAAGGTGAGTTCCCCACCGTTGTGGAAGTAGGGAGCAGTCAACTCCACATTCCGCAGTCCAGGCGTTTTGAATGCACCGTCTGCTGTAATGCGTTCATTTGCAGCGACGGGTATATTTGGAGTTGCATTTAGTAATGACTGAAAGAGTCCTTGCTGAGCTAGCCGCGATTCTGAAAGGGGATGGTTGAAAGGATCTTTGCCGCCCACGCCCAAGTCTTCCCCAGTGGGTCGAACGCCAATATTGTAGAAGGCATTGTCATAGATAGCTTGTGCACCATTTCCCACCCTCATCCGTTTGAGCCGTTGATTCTCCACATTTTTGACGGAGGCGTTGGTAAATTCAGGCCCACCGTGACACCCGGCACACGCTTGGTTAAACAGAGCCATGCCTTGCTGTTGCTGTGGAGTCAGCGCGTTGCTGTTTCCCTCCATAAATCGATCGAAGGGTGAATCGTTAGAAATCAAGGTGGATTCGTAGAGTTGAATCGCTAATCCGAAAAACAATGAGAAGTTGTAGTCCATCAGTGAAAACTCATCAGTTGCCCTGGGTCCCTGCGGCTGCCTGACATACTGAGTTCCTCCTGTAGAATCAACCTTGATGATGTACTGCGAGTCCCACCACTCCGGCTTAAACGCATCCTCAATCATTTCTTCGTAACTTTTGTCTTTGAGTCCGGGCTGGGGCGAACGGCTCAACCTGCCCAGAACGCTGTCTTGGGGATGCACAAGCTGTGTGCCAAGCGGCCGTAGCTGTTTGAGCTTTTTACCCGTCTCTCTAGGCAGCTTTTTGATTTTAATCCGATCGAACTTCTGCCCGATATCAGGAAGTATCCGACCCGTTGCCGATTCTTCCACAGAGCTTAGGGGTGGGCCCACTGCCTGGGACGCCAGCGCTGAATTCTTCAGGCTAATTTTCACCTTCTCCGGACGGTCTTGCTTTCTGAGTGATTTCAGGACAAAGGCATTTGGGTCTCTTGACCCAAACGGATTCACACCATTAAATTCGTTTTGGGCGCGTCCGTCCCAAAAGTTGCGGAAGTTAAACACAGCGTTAATTGTGCTGGGCGTGTTGCGCTCTGTTACCTGACGCACGTTGATGCCCCCGACGTTAAAGACCGGATCTGGCTGAACCTGTACCTGATCGACGGCACTACCAGGGACAATATCGATGAATTTTGTCAGACTTACCCCTTGAGAGCCTGCAACATCGTTCGTGTCACGTAGAACTTGCGAGGAGCGCAAGTTCGGGTCTGCCAGCTTGTGGAACGGATAGTCCGCTGGCAGCAGCACAGAGTTGGGACCCTTACCTGCATTAAACGTAACGTCTGGATCTGCCCCACCGGTGGCATTTACCCGCAACAGCCCTGGGCTGAGCTGGTTCTTAGCACGACTATCAACTCCTGCGTGAAAGTGGCAACTGGCGCAAGACTGCTGTCCGTTGCTCCCCACCTGCAAATCCCAGAACAGCGCTTTTCCTAAGGCAATTGCAGCCGGTTTGTCTTTGACGAAGTCTCCTAAGTTTGATGGCTCAGGGACTGGTACGGTTTTAAGCGAAGCCAGTGGATTAGCTGGTGGAGGACCGACTTGAGCCGATACTGTGTGTCCGGCTAAGATGGCAACAGCGACAACTGTAGCGATTGCCATAATGTGGCTTGTTCGCTTAAGCTGCGTTGCTACCAACCGAAATAGATTAGTTAGATGCATCCGACTGAAATTTTTCAACATTTTACTTATTTGTTTGGCTCCTACATAGAGTTGTCCAAAACAGATTCCTCAAGTGCTTGAATAGCATTCTGATTGTAAACTTGAGACGGCGGCGGATATGTTGGTTGAATAACTTATCTTACTCTAATTAAATTAGCACGCACACCCCTGTGAATTGTATTGGATGCTGCAAATAGCCCCAGGCACCAATTATCAACCAAACTCGAGCCGTATTTCTGGTTCAGGATGCTTTGTTACGTTGTATCGCACATTACGCAGGTCTTAATATTAATTGGGGATTTTTTGGTACGAAATGGCTGTAATTCTTTGTCTACAAGCATTCCGCTGATATGTAGAAATATGAGTTTTTATTAAGGAGTGTTTATGGGTTCTCAATAGTCATTATTTATCGAGAATATGTTGGCGATTAAATTCCTAGGATGACGTTTGATCGTCAACATATTTTTGAGTATGTTAAGAAGTGCGGAATGTGGGTTGTATGTTCTGGTTGTTGGAGCGTGGACTGCGTAACTTTATATAGGGCTTGCGGTATAAATTGAAAAAGCAGACGCCCGGTTGGGCTGTCTGACCGAAAAAAGGTGGAGGAGTGAAAAAAAAAACCCCACCTAATGGCTCAAAACCCTTGCATCACCGTTGGTCACCATGTACCGAAAAGTTGAGCCAGCTCCCAGCCCACCCTTCGATTTTGAATTCTCCTGAGAAAAAAAGCTGGCAGAAGATAACCGCTGGACGATCGCGCCTAGGCTCATCCTGCGGTCATAATTTGAAGCAGAATATGCTCCCAACTTCGCGGAGGGAAATGGGTACACCTGCCAAATCGTTTCGGCTGGTGTTGGGGGCGTTAATTCTTAAGGAAAAATTCGGAATTAGCGACCCTTGAAACAGTCTCGAAAATTCGCGATCGCCCCTATTTACAATACTCGCTCGGCTAGGAGACATACAGCAACGAACTGCCATTTGATTCAGGGATCGCTGCTATTTCACGCTTAGGCAAAGAATCAGCGTGAGCCTATTCAACAAAGTGAATCTAAAAATGGTATTGTTTGGATATCGGAGTTCAAGCAGTTATCGATAACTTTGAACGATCGCAAGGCGCGGAGTAAATTTAAGGTAAGTGAAGAAGTAATTGGTTGGTTGAGAGCAGTCACCGCCTGCTTAATGGGTATTGACGATTTCCGAACTATTTGAGGCTAAATACTCTAATTCAGGTGCAACAACACAAGATTACGATCGCACCGATCGCCCTTATGACCGCGGAAAATGCTAGAAAATTGTAGGGCGCCCGCAGTAAGGTAGGGGCAGATTTTACTAGCGAGAGCTCGCAAGAGTGGATATTTCGTTAGAGGTGCGGTGGGGCGATCGGCTGACACTTGTATTGTTGAGATTGGCCCGATTAGCTATAATTTGGCAAAGAATCGCGTAAATAATTTTTAATCGGTACTTATTAACTGTTACTTAAATAAACAGTTACTATTTCTTAACTTTAGCGTCGTAGTATCGGTTTTTGGGAGTAATAACGATCGCCAGCTAGGGAAAAAAGTGTTATGGCAGCAAAATTAGTGATTTCCGGCTACATGGCAAATCCAGCCGGTACAGATAGCCCTTACGAGTATTTGCAGGTAATTGCTACAGAGGATCTCGACTTTGCAGCGACTCCATACACGGTGGTGTGGGCAAATAATGGAACTGCAAATCCCAACGGATGGGTTAGCGGGGCTGCTTTAACTTACGGTTTCAGCATTAATTCAGGTACTCTCACTCAGGGACAAGTTGCTTATATAGGGGGTTCTGGCAAATTAATTAACGGTGCCGCCACTACAGATATTTCTGCGGCAAATTGGCCCAAAACTATCAATACAGGCACAACTGCGGGTGATGGTTTTGGATCTGTGAACGCTACCGGGGTGCTAGGAAATGGAGGCGCTAATGCTGACGGTATTGCGATTTTTGACGTTCCGGTTGCCAGCATTACTAGCGCAACTGTTCCGATTGATGCTGTATTTTTTGGCACGGGTGTAGGGACTGCAAATCCTGCTACGGGTGGTTATGTATTGCCCACAAATGATATCTACAATAATGCACAGGGAACTTTTGGGGATGGCACTAATACAACTATTTTTCCCGATCCTGCTGGCGGGGCATTTACTAAGTTAACTGGAACTTACAATGCCAGTACGGGTACTTGGACGACTCCGCGCACAGCTACGACTGTGACTAATCCTACTGCACTAACAGATATTGCTGCTGCCGTGACGATCGCCACAACAACTCCTTTACCCGACTTAACCATCACCAGCAGCGCCCCTGCGACAGCGACGGTTAACACTCCCTTCAACTACACGCTGACATTAGCTAACAGCGGTACTGCTGCTGCGACAGGACTTAGCGCCAACTTCACTCTGCCGGAGGGGGTGACATACAATTCGGCTAGCGCTGCCGGTTATACCGTCAGTCAAGCGGGTGGATCCGTTACATTTTCAGGAGGTGCGATCGATCCGGGCGGCAGTGCAATTCTGACTGTTAATGTGACTGCGACTGCTGCGGGTACTGTCACCAGCGCTGCTGGGGCCTCCGTTGCCGATCCGGGAAATACGATCGCCGAAAGCAACGAAACCAACAATTCCTCTACTGCAGCTGTCACTACAACTGTTGCAACGACTGCTAACACTCCTCCCACGATCGCACCGAGTGCAGCTTCTACATTTTTAACAGTTCCTAGCTTGTCTGGGGTTATCAACGACCCCACCGATCCGGCGAAAAACTTCGGTGTCAACTTTACTTTAGCCGATGCGGAGACTGCGGCCGGCAGCCTGACATTAACCGCAACCAGCAGCAATACTGCTGTGGTTCCCAACGCCAATTTAGCCCTCAGCGGTACCGGTGCCAACCGCAATCTCAAAATTACTCCTGCAGGTGTCGGCTATGCTGATGTGACTGTCACCGTTAGCGACGGAACAAGCACAACATCTACCGTCCTCAACTACGCTGCTTCTGCTGCTTCGGGCACTCCTGGGACCAGCCGCTTTCTCACCGGGACAAGCGATGCGAGTACGGCGATCGCGATCGACTCCAACTATATGGTAGTCGCCGACGACGAAGACCAAATTATTCGTTTGTACGATCGGGCCAATTCCGGCTTACCAGTCAAAACCTTTGATTTTACCAACTCTCTCGGCTTGAGTGACTTATCCGGCGGTGTTCCCAGAGAAGTTGACATCGAAGCTTCAACCCGCGCCGGCAACCGAATTTACTGGCTGGGTTCCCACAGCAACGCCAGCGGCGGCAATTTGCGCCCCAACCGCTACCGCTTGTTTGCGACGGATATCTCCGGTACCGGTGCGGCCACAAATCTCGCTTACACCGGCCAGTACAACAACCTGCGAAATGATTTGATGGCGTGGGGAGATGCTAACGGTTTCAACTTTACCGATAGCGCGGCCGCGGGCAAAGTGCCGGAAGCAGCCACCCTCGACGGTTTCAATATTGAAGGCTTGACATTTGCCCCGGACAACACTACTGCTTACGTTGCATTCCGGGCACCGCAAGTTCCGACAACCGATCGTACTAAAGCTTTGATCGCACCGATTACTAACTTTGCCAACTTGGTAACGGGGACGGCTACCAGCGCTACCATAGGCGATCCGATTGAATTAGATTTGGGCGGCCGCGGAATTCGCAGTATAGATCGCAATGCTAGCAACGAATACCTAATTGTCGCCGGCCCTGCTGACAGCGCTACGGGTACGGCCCCGAAAGACTTCCGGCTGTATACTTGGACTGGAAATGCTGCTGGTGCACCGATCTTGCGATCGGCGAACTTGACAGCTTTGAATGCAGGCGGCAGTTTTGAATCAATCGTGGAAGTGCCGAGTACCTTAACCGATAGCAGTCAGATTCAGCTATTAGTTGATAACGGCGACCATGTGTGGTACGGCGACAACATTATCTCGAAAGATTTGCCGCAGGACAACTTCCAGAAATTCCGCAGCGATACCGTAACTTTAGGTAATTCTCCGGTGCGCATCCGCAACATTCAAGGCGCAACTCACACATCATCTTTAGCCACTCAAACTGTTAGCAATGTTCCGGGTGTAGTGACAGCGGTAATAAGCGCTGGGGGCGGTCGCGGTTTTTATATGCAAGACCCGACTCCCGACACAGGGCCTAATCCAGATTCTACATCGGAAGCGATTTTTGTGTTCCTGGGAAATTCCGCGATCGCGAATCCGACAGTCGGACAATCGGTACAGGTAACTGGTCGAGTGGACGAATTCCGCCCGGCTAACAACGCCACCAATCTTACCACTACCCAAATTAATGCTACGGTTTCTGGGGCTGCGGTGGGGGCGATCGCCTCTCTCGGTACAGTTACTCCAACTATTATCGGCAGCGGCGGCCGCACTCAACCTACAACCTTCATTCAAAATGATTTTACTGCTGCGGGCAATGTAGAAACTGGCGGCGATTTCGACCCGACAACGGAAGGCATCGACTTCTATGAAAGCTTAGAAGGAATGCTCGTACAAGTCAACAATCCAGTAGTTGTCGGCCCCACAAATAACTTGGGCGAATTCTACGTTTTGCCAGATAACGGTGCAAACGCTACGGGCAGAACTAATCGCGGTGGCATTGCCATTTCTGCTACTGATTTTAACCCGGAACGCATTCAAATTGACGACACCTTGCTCAATCCTCCCAGCGGTGGCAGCCTATCGCCTGTTACCAACGTCGGCGACAATTTGAGTGAAGTCTCAGGCATCGTCGGTTACACTTTCAGCAATTACGAGGTTTTAAATACCGCTCAAATTCCTCAATCCAGCGTGACTTCCGGCGGCTTAGCTAAAGAAGTTACAAACCTAACTGGAAATGCCAATCAACTGACAGTCGCCAACTTCAACGTCGAGAATTTAGACCCAAGCGATACCGCCAAATTCCCAGCCCTAGCCAGCCGAATAGTCAGCAACCTCCAAAGTCCTGACATTATCAATTTGGAGGAAATTCAAGACAACAACGGGGCGATTAATGACACTACTGTGGCGGCTGACATAACTTACAACACCTTAATTTCCGCCATTGAAGCAGCGGGCGGCCCGACTTATGAATTCCGGCAAATTAATCCTGTAAACAACCAAGACGGCGGCGAACCGGGGGGCAATATTCGAGTCGGATTTTTGTTCAACCCCAGCCGCGTTACTTTTGTCGATCGCCCGGGCGGCACTCCCACAACCCCAACAACAGTTAACAGCGTCAGTGGCGCGCCCGAACTGTCAGCAAGTCCCGGCAGAATTGACCCGACTAATGCAGCATTTAATAGCAGCCGCAAGCCTCTAGTCGGTGAATTTCTCTTCAACGGGCAGCAAGTATTTGTGATTGCCAATCACTTCAACTCAAAAGGCGGCGACCAACCGCTTTTCGGTCCCAGTCAACCGCCTGTCCTCAGCAGCGAAACTCAGCGCCTCCAGCAAGCACAAATTGTCAACGATTTTGTCGATAGCATTTTGGCAGTCGATGCCAATGCGAATGTGATTGTTGCTGGAGATTTAAACGATTTCCAATTTTCCGAACCGCTGAATGTTGTGCGGGGAATTCCGGGCGGTATCGGCACACCTGTGCTGCAAAACTTAATTGAAACTCTGCCGGAAAATGAGCGTTACACTTATAATTTTCAAGGCAACGCGCAGGTTCTAGACCACATTTTAGCTAGCAATAACTTAGCTAGTAACTTAGCCGGATTTGATGTTGTTCACATCAACTCAGAATTTGCCGACCAAGACAGCGACCACGATCCGACTGTAGCCAGGTTTAACATTGCCTTACCGACGGTAACTATTACTGCGACAGACGCAGCAGCAGCCGAATCTGGTACAGATCCGGGTACTTTCCGCATCGCGCGATCGGGCAGTACCAGCCTGCAGCTGACAGTAAATTATACAATTGCTAGCGGTACCGGCTTTGCCACCAGCAATGATTACACGCCGGATTTAACGGGTAGCATTATCATTCCGGCAGGTCAATCTTTCGCAGATTTTACTATTACCCCCATTGACGACAGCCTTGTGGAAGGTAGCGAGGCTCTGAAGCTAACTTTAGTGGGTGGGGCTGCTTACAATTTGGGGCCTGCTGGTACTGAAACTGCCTCAGTGGCGATCGCCGATAACGACATAGCAGCGCCGGGAATTTTTAATTTCAGTAGCGCCACTTACAGCGTTAATGAAAACGGCACAACCCAAACAATTGTAGTTAATCGTACAGGTGGAACAAATGTCTTCGCCTCTGTGAGTTACGAAACTGCTGACGGTAGCGCCACCGCCGGAAGTGATTACACTGCTACGTCGGGTACCCTAAACTTTCTCTCTGGCGAAACTAGCAAAACTTTCACTATTTCTATCAGTGAGGACACCTTAGTAGAAGAGAATGAAACTGTCAATCTCAGTTTGACAAATGCCACAAATAATGCTAGTTTGGGAAATCAAAATACGGCGATTTTGACGATCGTAGACACAACGCCAACTCCCACGCCCGCGCCCACGCCAACTCCCACACCAACGCCCGTACCCGATCCAAACTGCATTGGCGATCGCATTGAACGACCAAACCTCGATCGACCAAATCCAGTCGATAACATTATCAACGGCAATTCTGGCATCCTAATTGGTACTTCCAAAAATGACGGTTATTTGGGCAGCAACACTCCCAATATATTCGATGCCAAAGCAGGTAACGACAACCTAATTGGCGGCAACAGCCCAGACATTTTCAACGGCAATGAAGGCAACGATTTCCTCAACGGAAAGGGCGGCAATGACTTCCTTATTGGCGGCAAAGGTAACGACCTCGTACTAGGCGGTGGAGGCGACGATATCATCTCCGGAAATAATGGGAACGATTCGATTAACGGTGAAGATGGCAATGACTTCATTTATGGCAATGAAGGCGCTAACTTTATTGATGGTGGCAAAGGCAACGATATCCTCACCGGCGGCCAAGATAACGATGTCATAGTCGGAAGTCAAGGCAATGATTCTATCTTCGGACAATCAGGAAATGATACCCTGTGCGGCGATGCGGGCAATGATTTACTCGGTGGCAATGAGAATAATGATTTGATAGATGGCGGTGCTGGAAATGATACAATTTATGGGGGTGGAAACAACGACACTATCCTCGGTTGTACTGGCAAGGATTTATTGTTCGGAGATTTAGGAGAGGACAGCTTGATTGGCGGGATTGGTAATGACACTTTTGCGATCGCAAGTAATCTCGGACTTGATATTATTTCCGATTTTGTTCAAGGCGAAGATCTGTTAGGATTGTCTGGCGGTGTGACTTTTAATCAATTAGAAATTAGTCAGAGTAACAACAATACTTTGATTAAAGTGAATGGAATTGCGATCGCCTCTTTAATCGGAGTCAACGCTTCGCTAATTAATGTTAACGATTTCCGAACAGTGTAAGCACAGTCGGACTCGATCTAATTCATCTGCGTTAATCTGTGTTTATCTGCCTGTATCTGCGGTTAAAAAAAGATAATTTCTTAAACGCAGATGACAATGGATTGACGCTGATTCACGCAGATGCAGAAAATGATGTTATAATTTTGATGCTACCGGATTTGATATGAGGTGCGTCAGAACAGAGTTTCTCAATTATCGAGAAAATAAGGCTATCGGGACACACCCTACGACAATTTTTAGCAGTAAAAATCCCATTCTAAACCTCGGATGCCCGCAATTGTCCGCAGGCAGCATCTGCTTCTAAGCCGCGAGAATACCGCACGCTAACTGCAATTTTCTTTTCCTTCAAAACCGAAACAAAACTGTTAATTCGATTGGGAGTTGGTCGCTGATAATCAGCTTCCTGAATCGGATTGTAAGGAATCAAATTGACGTGACACTGAAAACCGCGCAAGTGAGTTGCTAACTCGGCTGCGTGTTCTGGCAAGTCATTCACATTAGCTAAAAGCACGTATTCAAAACTCAATCTCCGCCCAGTCGATCGCACATATTCCCGACATTCTGCCATTAATTCACCCAAAACATAAGGGCGGGCGCTAGGAATTAACTCTTCGCGCAATCTTTGATTGGAAGCGTGGAGGCTGACGGCGAGGGTAACTTGCAGTTGATGTTCGGCTAGTTGGCTGATGCGATTGCGAATTCCTACTGTGGAAACGGTGATGTTTCGCTGTCCAATTCCTACGTCTTGATTCAAACACTTGACAGCAGCTACAACATTATCGAAATTCAGCAGGGGTTCGCCCATTCCCATAAATACGATGTGGCTGACTCTGCGGCCGAAATCTTGCTGTACAGTCAAGACTTGATCGACGATTTCGTGTTTTTCTAAATTGCGCTTGAAACCGCCTTTTCCGGTAGCGCAAAAGTCGCAGCCCATCGCGCAGCCAACTTGGGATGAGACGCACACAGTCAGGCGTTTATCGGTGGGAATGCCTACTGTTTCAATGATTTGACCGTCTGCTAATTTTAAGAGATACTTTACGGTGGCGTCTGGTGCCACCGATCGATAGTGAATGGTCGAGCGCCCGATCGGAATTTTAGCAACAGTCTCGCGCCACTGTTTCGAGAATACAGAAATGTCAGAGATCGATCGTGCACCTTTCTCATAAATCCACTGGTACAACTGCTTTCCCCGATAAGCTGGTTGTCCCTGCTGCTGGACCCACTCAGTTAACTCAGCTAAACTCGCCCCCAGCAAGGGCGGAATGTTACCCGACTCAACAGCCAAAGCAGCAGTCTTGCGAGACTGATTCGCACCCTTGGAATTACCAGAAGAGTACACCTGAGAAACGGAAGTAGGAGACATAGGTCATCAGAAAATTTAAAGCCACCCTCTATCTTAAAACTTCTCGACCAAAGCTGCCGTCGATCGGTGACGAAATTGGCGAAAATAGACTTAGGAACTATTTTCTGGCACTTAACTTGATGAAGAGGAGAACTGCTTGCGTAGCTTTCCGCATGGCACCTCTATATACCTATACATTGCATAGGCTAATATAAAGCAAATCAGCATACTTATCGCTCCTTGCAAAACCACAGAAATTTGAGGTAAATAAAGAGCCACCGCTTGAATTACTGTATCGTGTACTAAATAAAGCGAGTATGAAAGCAGACCAATAAACCGCATCCAACTCCAATTAAGAATTTGAAATACTCCCCAATCTGGAAAACGGATCGCAGCAATAAAAAGACCATATAGCGCAATACCTTGAATAGTGAAACGCAATGTATTTTCAAATTCAGGATAACGACATAGAAACGAGAAAATAAGTATAGTAATTCCTCCGGGGACTACGAAATACTTCCACATTCTATCCGAGCCATAGGGAGGATCTAATACTGGGTTGCCATAGACCGCTAATGCACAGCCAAACAATATACTATCTATTCTCGTATCTGATAAATGATAGATGCGATATTCATTTGCTCCCATGCCAAACACTAGAACACATCTCCAAATTAGAATAGCTAAGCAAATTCCCAAAATAATTAACATTTGCCTTTTGGGACTCACACGCATTTTGACTAAACGTATGTAGAGAAAAGGGAAAAGACAGTAGAAGTGTTCCTCCACCGCCAGAGACCAATATACAGAAGTACCAGGAGCTATTCCATAGCCACCAGCAAAAGCTTCATAATAGTTATAATAATGTAGAACCTGGCTTAACAAACCTGGTAGTTGTATTTCCCCTTCAAGTACACCTATCAATGTCAAGATATATCCTAGGAATAAGACTAGATAAAAGCCAGGCCAAATTCGCAGAATGCGTCGTAAATAAAAATGTTTTAAATTAATGACTTGGTTTTTTTCATATTCACGTCTCAGCAAAGTTGTGATCAAATATCCACTTATAAAGAAAAATACTGTTACACCAAAGCCTCCCGGGACAATATGAGTAGCCCCTGCATGAGATAAAAAGACAATGACAAAAGCAATCGCCCTCATTCCGTCCAAGGAAGGAATGTAAAATTTGGATGGTGTCATAATAATTTTTAGGTTAAGAACTTGGTTTTTGATGATTCCATATTACCACCAATAGTTTTTATATGTCCAGCCCCACTAACGCTGATACCAATTGCATACAATAGTGTTAGAGTTAATTTCTGGAATTTTAGTAATTTATTACCCAAAATGAGAGCCAAGGTCAGGGGGTGTGAAGATTAATCTTACTCAAACAGAAGAAGAACTCAAAGTTCTTTTGGGGAAAGTTAAAGATGCACACCGCCAGGAAAAACTGCCAGCGCTGTATTGGCTGAAAACCAAAACTGTAGAAACTGTATTCTCAGTTACATTTTTTATTTTGGAAAGATCGTACCCAGGATCCAAAGATGGTTATCTAGCTATCGTCAAGGAGGAATCACAGAATTATTATCCCATAAATCGCCTTCGGGAAGGCCAAAAATAATCAATCTAGAAACGCTCTCAAGATTAGAGAAAAAACTGCAAGGCCCTGAAGGATTTAATAGCTATAAAGAAGTGCATCGGTTGACAAGCTGTTATAAAGTAGAATTGTGATAGTGGACAGTACATAAGTGGGGAAAATATCGGATGAAATGAAAATTAAAGATGCCGCGATGGGTCAGGTACAAACAAAAAAAAGGGGTAGTATAAGAATAAAAAAACTGTCATTCCCGATCGAAGCCAGCATGAGTAAGAGTGAGAGCTTTTTATAATGAAAAACTGTGCAACATTGCAGTCAGAACGAAAGTCGAATGGTGTTACACACAATTCAAATAATTAAATTAAGGGTAAAAGGAATTTCTGTTCACGAAAAAGTGCAATTGGAATTTGTATATCTGTGGTTAGAGGTCGTAGTATAACCTCAAACAGAAGAGGGAATTTATTATTAAATACCCATACACAGTGGGTTTTGAGAAGTTTTTAGAGCTATTTGTCGCCGCTTATCGAGATGATTTGCAGAGAATTAAACTAGACAAGGGAGGATTTCATAGTTCACTAAACCTGAATATACCAGAAAACGTGATTTTACTCTTTGGGCCGGCTTATAGTCCGGAAGTGAATTTAATAGAAAGGCTAGGATAGTAGAGCGAGGAACTTTTGAAATGGTTAAGATTTGATGGCATAGAAGAATTGAGAGAAGCGGTACAAAAAGAGTTAAAAAAGCTGACTATAGCCTTTCGAGCGTAACATGAGGTACTATCTGGCATAGGGCATAAGGCATAGGGCACAGGGCATAGGCCTCCGTGGGCATACCTCACCACGCGATCGAACCGCTATATCTGTAGCAGGAATTTAATAAAATGGTATAACAGCGTATCCCAGGTTTATGAAGTGCTGTATGGAAACGGCAGTGTCTTGTCCCGACGGGAATTGATCGATAAGGGGAGGTACTTCATAAACCTGCAACCTGCTGTATATTCCTGGACGCATTTCAAGGTAATTCTGTGATTCTGAGTGTAGCCCTTCAGTCCGTTGTGCCACCTCAACAAGGTTGCAATAACAGAAATCTCGACAACAAAGTTAATTTTTGGCAAAATTCCACAAAAATTGCGTATAAATGACCGCAGCAACCTAAAATAAACTCTGTAGTTTGTTAAAGGGTATGCAAAATTTAACTGTTTTCCATGACAATTAATGCAACTTTTATGGTGCTAAATATTCTGGCGCTGCCCCTAGCGTTTCAATTTACATCCCCAGGCCCGATTATCTTTCAACTCGGCCCCATAGCCATCCGCTGGTACGGGCTGTTGATAGCTTCTGCTGTCTTGATTGGGGTCAGTCTGTCCCAATACTTGGCCCAAAAACGCCGCGTCAACCCGGAATTGCTGGGCGATTTGGCAATTTGGCTGGTCCTGGGCGCTATTCCCTGCGCTCGAATTTATTACGTGGCTTTCGAGTGGCAGCAATACGCCCAGAGGCCAGAGGATATTATTGCGATTTGGAAAGGCGGAATTGCCATTCACGGGGCGATTTTGGGCGGCACGATCGCAGCTTTAATTTTTGCGAAAATTCAGCGAGTTTCTTTTTGGCAATTGGCAGATTTAATCGCGCCTTCGGCAATTCTCGGTCAGGCGATAGGACGCTGGGGAAATTTCTTTAACTCCGAAGCTTTTGGCAGTCCTACGGATTTGCCCTGGAAACTCTATATTCCCCCAAACAGCCGCCCGCCCGCCTACGCTAATTTTGAATACTTCCACCCCACATTTCTATACGAATCCCTTTGGAATTTGACAGTATTTGGGTTGCTTCTGACTTTGTTTTTCCGCGATTTGCAGGGCAAAATTCGCTTGAAAACTGGTGCTTTGTTTTTGGTTTATATCGCAGCTTACAGTTCTGGTAGAGTCTGGATTGAAGGATTGCGAACTGATAGTTTGATGTTCGGAGCGCTGCGGACGGCGCAAATGGTAAGCTTGACTGGGATTGTTTTAGGGTTGGGCGGGTTGGCTTGGCTTTATTTGGTCGATCGACCTTTACCAGATGTTATTTCCCCCAACGGCGATCGGGCAAATATCGCTCACAAATCCCCAGAGGATCAATAAAAAACCCCAGAGAGGTTAGTCTCTAGGGTTCAAACCAGGGTGCATCTACCATCCCTTACTTCCAACCAACACAGGTGCATCCGGAAGCGCTAGTAAATTTAGAAAATTTTTTAGTAGCCATGAGTTTGACAGAGATTGAATCCCTAATTCCAGGGGTATACATTGTAGGTGCAGGCCCGGGAGACCCGGACTTGTTAACTGTTAAAGCCCAAAAATTATTGGCTGCAGCCGATGTCATATTATTTGCTGATTCGCTAGTCCCAGAGCAAATTTTGCAGGGGGTACGCGCGGATGCTGAAGTGATCCAAACTGCTGATAAGACTCTCGAAGAGATTGTACCTTTGATGGTGGAACGAGTGCAGGACGGAAAAAGCGTCGTCCGCCTCCATTCGGGCGATCCCTGTCTCTACGGGGCTGTCGGCGAACAAATGCAAGCTTTGGCCGACGCTGGAATTGGTTTTGAGGTAATCCCGGGGATTAGCGCTTTCCAACTTGCTGCAGCTAAGCTTAAAATTGAGTTGACAGTTCCCGGAGTTGTGCAGACAATTATTTTGACGCGAATTAGCGGTCGAACCGAAGTACCAGAACGCGAAGAATTGGCGAGTTTAGCGGCTCATCAAGCGAGTTTGTGCCTGTATTTGAGCGCCCGCCATGTCGAACAAGCTCAAGCTAAATTGATGGAACACTACCCATCAGATTTACCTGTAGCTATTTGTTATCGGTTGGGCTGGCCCGATGAAAAAATTGTCCTAGTTCCCCTTGACAAAATGGCAGTTGCTACCCGCGAAAATAATTTGCTTAGAACGACAATGTATGTGATTAGTCCGGCGTTGGGAAAAGAAGCGCAAGGGCGATCGCGCTTGTACCATCCAGAGCACGATCGGCTGTTCCGAAAAAAATCAAAAACGGTAAATAAGTAGTCGTTACAAATCCTATCAATTCCGGTTACACTGTCCGTGATTGTTGACTGTTGACTGTTGAGTGTTGACGGGCGGGTGGAAAAACTCAATGGTTGAGTATTAAATGTTGACTCGATTTTATTATTGTGATGCAACCGGAAACGATATCAATATCACATGGAGAGGGCGGCTTTTGCACTCATCTTCTCGGTTGTATAGGAGTGATTCTTAGCTAAAGAGCCCCCGACAAATACTATATTTTTTTCACGCTCTACTTAGCTAATTATTCAAAATTCAGAATTAAATCTAAATCTGATAAAATTAATCTTGTAGGGGCGGGTTTAGCAAGCAATATCAGATATACTGCGCACCATCTCCGTACAAAACCCGCCTTCTTTTTCCTTCCTTCTTACTTTTTCCTTTTTCTCTATGAAAGATTTAACTCGCCGACAATTTATTACTGTCACCGCATTAAGCGCGGGATTTGCCTTAGCAGTTCATCCTATTGCGGCTGCCGTTATCAATACGGATGCTGCTGGTTTAATAGCAGGTGAGGTAAAAATTCCCGTAAAAGATGGCTCAATTCCAGCCTACAGAGCAATGCCAGCCAGCGGCAGCAATTTTCCAGTAATTTTAGTAGTTCAAGAAATCTTCGGAGTTCACGCACACATTCAAGATATTTGCCGCCGTTTGGCCAAATTAGGTTATTTAGCGATCGCCCCAGAAATGTTTGCCCGTCAAGGTGATGTTTCTAAAATCACCGACATTCAAGAAATTATTAATAAAGTTGTCTCGAAAGTTCCTGACGCTCAAGCTATGTCGGATTTAGATGCTACCGTAGATTGGGCACAAAAGTCAGGAAAAGGCAATATTAATAAGTTGGGAATTACAGGATTTTGCTGGGGTGGCAGAATGGTTTGGCTGTACTCTTCCCACAACCCGAAAGTCAAAGCAGGAGTGGCTTGGTACGGGCGTTTGGTTAGCAATTCTACGGCTTTAACTCCCAAACACCCGATCGACCTTGCAGCAACTTTGAAAGTGCCTGTATTGGGGCTGTACGGCGGCAAAGACGAGTCAATTCCCAACGATACAGTCGAGAAAATGCGGGAAGTTCTCAAAACTGGCAGCAGCGGTTCCGAAATTGTGCTTTATCCAGATACGCCCCACGGTTTTAACGCCGACTATCGCCCCACTTACCGGGAAAAAGAAGCTAAGGATGCTTGGAAACAGTTGCAAGAGTGGTTTAAAAAGCACGGAGTTGCATAATAGTTTTGAGTTAAAACTTACCCTCTTCCCGCTTAAAGAATGCCTGTCTAACGAACCGCGAAGACGCCAAGAGGGGGAAGTCAATCGATTTTAGATTTTAGATTTTAGATTTTAGATTGACTCCACGGATAAATGCGGCGGCTTGAGGATTTTCGAAAAGGGATTGATTCCACGGATAAATCACGTGGGGGGTACCACCTTTGAAATTCGCTTGTCAGAGAAAGAAGAGAAAAAGGCAATATTGGCGATCGCCCTTAAGACAGTTGGGTTGTGGGCTCTCCAAAAGGTAAACTGAGCGATGTAGAATTATCGATCGAACAGGTAAGCCCGTGCTAGACGAACAAGCTAAAAAGACCATCTTGCGGAAAATCCCTCACGGATTGTACATCTGCGGTGTCAAAGACGGGGAGGAAGTCAACGGTTTCACCGCTAGCTGGGTGATGCAATCTTCCTTTACCCCTCCCTTAGTTGTCAACTGCGTCAAGCAAGACTCCAAATCCCACGCCATGATCAAAGCTAGCGGTGTTTTTGCTCTGAGTTTCCTAGAAGAAGGACAGAAAGACTTAGCCCAGAAATTCTTCAAGCAGCAGCGCCGCGTTGGCAATAAATTTGAGGATGTAGAATTTTATCCCGGCGCGGAAACTGGTTGTCCGATTATCTCGGACTCTCTGGGTTACGTCGAGTGCAAAGTTGTCGGTACTGTGGAACACGGCGATCACACGGTTTATGTGGGAGAAGTTGTGGCGGCAGGCGTCCACCGAGAAGGCAATCAGTTGCTGCTAGAAAACACCGGTTGGAATTACGGCGGCTAAAGACTTGGCAGTTGGCAGTTGTTAGTAAAAAAAACTAACACTGAGAAACCCGGTTTCTTTAAAAGTCCGGGTTTCTGAATACTAAACAAATTTTTATGTTGAATTAGAGCGACGTTAAAAAGTTGCAGCCGCCAACCATTGAATCAGTTTAATTGTTTACGAGATGCGACGGCATTGCGGTACCCGGCGGGGGAATCGGCGAAGGACAGATAATTTGTATCCGATTGAAAATTGTAGCAATACTTTTGAAAATTAGTATAATGATACTTGCTATTGAAAGATTTTTGGGTTAGCTGAGCCACCTGGCGCTGGCTCATCCGTAATATTAGTTAATAATTTTCCCCATCTTTATCAAAACTTTAATTAAAAAACTGTTTATAAAGAAAAGTTTATATAGATTTTCTCAAAAAACAGTTATGGTTAATACAACCTTCAGAAAGAGTTTCCGATGCGAGTCGTGAAACAGGAGAATCATTGTCTTTTTTTGGCTATGAGTAGGTGCAGTATGCCAATTTTAAATAATCGAGTTTCACCAAGTGCGATCGCCTTTATCGATCCGAAAGTTGAAAATTATCAAAGTTTGATGGCCGGGGTAAAATCGGGTACGGAAATAGTCGTTTTGGATGGGAACCGGGATGCGATCGACCAAATTACTGAAATTTTAGGCGCTCGCAGCAATATTGACAGCATTCACATCATTTCTCACGGCAGTCCAGGCAGGTTGCAACTCGGCGACGGTAACGTGAGTTTAGATGATATAGAGTGCGATCGGGATTCTCTACAGCAATGGTTTTCCCCACAAACCGACTCACTAGGCAAAATTGGTTGGTCATTTGCGCCAGAAAGTCTCTGCGTTTTGCTCCACCCATTTTTGAGGCTGCCAATCTCAAGTCTTCGATTTGCTCAACACTTAAATTCCTTTTGTCATTTTGAGGGTTTTCCAACTACTTCACACTCTCTCTGCTTTTCCCACCTTTATTTTAAATCTTTGAGTACCTTCTTTTGTAGGAATCACCTAAACTCCAGTTATCGCGAACTGGTGTCCTCGCCAAAAAAGAGTGACAAGCGAATTTCAAAGGTGGTACCCGCCACGTGATTTATCCGTGGAATCAATCCCAAATCGATTTTCGAAAATCCTCAAGCCGCCGCATTTATTCGTGGGGTCAATCTAAAATCTAAAATCTAAAATCTCAAATCGATTGACTTCGCTAAGCAACAGAATGATTGGCAACAAGACTTCAACAATTAAAACATGAAATCATAGATTGACTTTATCTCTAGGAGCAGAACATGGAAGTTAAGCCCTCTGAATGTCTGAACTACAAACAAGAAGCAGCAAAGGAAAGTACACCACCACAACGTCTCATTGAACTCGCAACAGTTAGTACAGAACTAGCACAAATAGTTGCTAATAACACCAGTGCGCCCGCCAATTTGTTACGAGAATTAAGTGTTAGCAGCGATGCTACTACCCGCGCTCATGTAGCAGCAAACCCCAATAGCCCGACTGAAGTGTTGCTGGAGTTAGGAAGCGAATTCCCAGAGCAACTGCTAGGCAACCCTATCTTCTCTTTATTGTTGCTAGAGAATCCGAATCTAGTCGAGCAAATTCCTTTAACTACCTTGCGGAGTATTCTCCGCGTAGAAAGCGTGCCAGGATTTTTCCTGGAGTGGGCAGCGACTCACGCGGATTCAGAAGTAAAGTTAGCTGTAGCAACGAATAGCCAAACTCCTAAAACCGTATTGGAAAAGCTGATTCAAAGCCAAAATTCTGTATCAGTAGAAGCCTCGCCATCCTATATAAACTGGGCAGGAGAGCTAGTTCACAGCCTGGAGTCTCAAATAGCAGAGGCATTGCGGCTGCACGTGAAATTAGCAGGAGAGATGACTCAAAGCTGGGATGAAGCAGCTCGTGAAATAATTCAGAACATTACTCTACAAGTATCCCAAGAACAGGATAGAGGCTACGCACTACTTGAGCTGCAAAAAATTGGCTTAATTCCCGATTTTATTATCAAGCACCTGTGCGCCACAAAGCATTTTTCAGGTAAAGTGCATTACTGTTATCAAGTCCTTCTGGATGCCGCTAAATCTGCGAATACTCCCACTAGCGTTTTGGAGCAATTAGCGAAGCAGGAGAAGTTTCGCGAGGCGATCGCCTGGAACCCCAACACGCCTTTTAACTTGCAAGAAGAATTAGCAACAGATGACAATAATCTTGTCCGCACCAATATTGCCCTCAGTCCCCACACCCCAACTCCGATTCTTTTGCAGTTAGCGCAGGATAAGGATGCAGAAGTTCGCCAACATCTCGCCTGGAATTTCAACACACCTGACACGATACTACAGCAGTTAGCCGGAAAGTTAGCTTCTTTGAATTACAGCTACCTCCATACCCTTGAGGTTAACGGTTACAAAACTCCTGTGACACTGATCGAGCAAATGGCGATCGACAAGAGGAGTGAAGTCCGTAAAGGTGTTGCTAAATATAGCAATACACCAGCGAAAATTCTAGAGAAGTTAGCTCTAGATGAAGAGGCTAGAGTTCGCCGAATGGTAGCTCTGAATGTCAACACGCCTTGGGGCGCCCTGTTGGGACAGTTGGCTCATGATACAGATGTGGGGGTTCGCTCTGCTGTTGCCATTAGGCTCAACGCTATAAGTGTCAGCCCATTTTCTCTTTTGTCAGCAACACAACTCCCCGAAATTCTTTCGAGTTTGGGGGAAGGCACCCCAGAGAGCCTGCTTCAATTATTAGCTCACCATGAAGATAGCTCTGCCCGCCGTTTCGTGGCTCAACTTCCGGATGCTCCTTTAAACCTCTTGGTAGAATTGGCCCAAGACAACGAAGAGAATGTCCGATTGGGCGTTGCCATGAATCAAAACGTACCTGTGAGTCTTCTAGAACAGTTAGCTAAGGATCAAACAGATAAGATTCGTCGCTGTGCGGCAAAACATCCCAACACCCCTTTGAGTATTCTTGAACAGCTATTTGACGATCGTAAATCGAGTGTTCGCCGAGTTGCAGTCGAACGCTACCTGGAGCTTCACCCAGAAGGTTTACCTGTGGTGCTAGAGCGCTACGCCAAAAACGCTCTGCCATTTTTTACCCGTCTCCTGATTTTCCTCCACCCGAAAACTCCAGCGAACATCCTCGCAGAAAACTGTCGGTCCAAAGCTTGGCTGGAGCGTTATGCCATCGCCCAAAATTCTAATACATCAATTAATACCCTCACGGCTTTAGCTGTTGATATTAACCGCATTGTCCGTGCTGCTGCTGTCGCCAACTTACAACGTCACGCTCAACAATCATGACCCCTACTGCTCTCAAAACATACCTCAATAACCTGGTCCAAAATAGCCTACAAATCAGTACCATGATCTGGGGAGCTCCCGGCATTGGCAAATCCAGCATTGTTGCTCAAGTCGCCAAAGAACATAAGATTGACTTTGTGGACGTGCGCCTCTCTCAACTGGCTCCTACTGACCTGCGCGGCTTACCTGTTGCAGAAGATGGTATTTCCAAGTGGTATCCGCCAGAATTTCTGCCTCACTCCGGCAGAGGCATCCTGTTTCTCGATGAACTCAATATGGCTCCGCCGGCGATGCAGGGGATGGCTCAGCAGTTAATCCTCGATCGGCGGGTTGGTTCCTACGTGGTACCGGAAGGCTGGTACGTCTGGGCAGCAGGCAACCGCAAAGAAGACCGGGCTGCCGTCTTTGATATGCCGACTCCCCTCGCCAACCGCTTTTTACACCTACAAGTAGAACCAGATTTTGATAGTTTCAAAGCCTATGCCCTGGCGAATAGAGTGCACGAGCAAATCATCGCCTTTCTATCTTTTCGCTCTAACCTGCTCCACAAGCTAGACCCTCAGCAACCGGCTTGGCCTTCTCCCCGCTCTTGGGTAATGGCAAGCCTTCTGCATCAAGCTGGACTGGACATTACACCTGCCATAGGAAGCGAAACCGCAGCCGAGTTTGCAGCTTTTATTAAACTCTACGAGACCTTGCCTGAACTGACGCGCATTCTCAGCAATCAAGGTGATGCCATTCCTTTTCCTGATGAGCCTTCAGTCCGCTACGCCACCACGATTGGTCTGGCTGTGCGAGCGAATGATGCTCTCCAAGCTGACAATGCTTTCACTTGGCTCAGTAAAGTAGCTGCTGCGGAGTGGGTGCAGCTTTTTGCTGTGGATTTGTTCCGGAGTATGCGAGCCAAAGAACAAATAGGAGCCTTGGCAACTCTGGTACAAAAGAACCCGCAGCTTCAAGGTTTTCTGAAGAACTTTCAAGGATTGGTGGCTCTATGAGACTAGCACCAGAGATGGAACGGCTCATCAGTGGTTCGCTGCTCCGGCTGCGAATGAAATCTCCTTTTTTCGCCACCCTGGCACTGTTTACCCACTTCCTACCCACTCAATTAGTAGCCACTGCTGCTACGGACGGTTGGGATATCTTCTTCAATCCCGACTTTTTGCGCTCCCTGCCTCCAGCCCAGGTCGATGGTCTGCTGCTGCATGAAGTCTTGCACGCGGCTCTGTTGCACGTACCGCGCCGGGGTGAGCGGAAACCGGAGCTGTGGAATGCTGCCGCCGACATTGTGGTGAATGGGATGATTGCCCAACAGGGGTGCTTTGAACTGCCCTCCGATGCTCTGCGCGACCCAAAACTAGAGCTTTTGAGTGTGGAGGAAATTTATGAAATCCTGCTACAACAAAACCCCAATTGCTCTACCTGTCAACCCGACTTGTTAAGTCAGTCGCCCTGTGATGCTTCAGGAGAAGGTCAGTCGGAGATGGGAGAGGGGGAGAGGTGGCAAGAGGCAGAGGATAAGGCAAGAAGCCAGGGAGCAGAGGGGAATTCCCCATCCCAAATAGATAGTGGTAGTCTGGCACAAGCAAGGCAGGCTGCTTTGGAAGCTCACTGGCGAGATGCCATGCAGCAAGCCCTTGCCATAGCCCGCTCTACAAACAGTCAGGGCAGCGTACCTGCTGGAATGCAGCGGGAGCTAAGGGCATTAACCCAGGCCAAACTGGACTGGCGCTCCTACCTCTGGCGCTATCTGGTGCAGACACCTACTGACTTTATGGGTTTCGATCGCCGTTTTATCGGTCGCGGGATCTACCTGGAAGCTCTCCAAGGCGAATCTGTACAAGTTTTCGTAGCTGTGGATACCAGTGGCTCGATCGGAGACCAGCAAATGCAACTGTTCCTTAGTGAAGTTCAGGGGATTCTCAAGGCTTACCCTCACCTAACTTGTGACTTGTACTATGCTGACGCGCAAGCCTATGGGCCTTATCCTCTGGAAGCTGATAGCGAGATACCCAAGCCAGAAGGGGGTGGTGGTACGTCCTTCGTTCCCTTTTTTGAGAAAGTTAGCGTGAATCGTGACTGGCACAGTAGCGGGGTGTGTGTCTATCTCACCGATGGGTACGGCACCTTTCCGCAGGAACCGCCTGTGCTTCCAGTTTTGTGGGTTGTGACTCCGGGGGGTTTAGACGCGGAGCAGTTCCCTTTCGGAGAAACTGTGCAGTTACTGTCAAACTTCTAAGACTTGTTAACTTTGAGTGTGTTTAGTAACGTCAGAGGATTGGAAAAATGAACAATGCCCGTGAAGTACAAGCGGATAGATTGTTGGAGCAAGGTAAGGAACAGTATAAGAGTAAGGAATTTGAGGCAGCCTTGCCGTTTTTACAACAGGCAGTAGCTATTTATCGAGAGATCGGTGTTCGCCAGGGAGAGGAAGACGCTCTGCATAAAATGAGAGATGCTCTGCGCGAGATGCGACTTGTTTACGAGAGTTCAGGCGATTATGCCAAGGCGCTTGAGGCCCTCAATCAGAGCGTGGTCATCACACGAGAAATTGGCGATTATACTAAAGACCCGTGTAAGTTATGCAAGTTGGGCCAAGCTTACAGTTCCCTGCACGAGTACGGCAGAGCAATTGAGTGCCTCCAGGAGTGTGTAACCATCGCACGAACAATTGGTAATCTCGATCGGGGGAGTTGCGCTTTGTGCGCCCTGGGAATTGCTTACTCTTCCCTAGGCGACTATCTCAAGGCAAGAGATTGCCACCAGCAGTCTTTGACAATGGATCGTGAGAAGGGCGATCGCTTGGGAGAGGGGACTGCTCTGGTTAATATAGGAATTGCCTGCAATAACCTAGGTGAGTATACCAAAGCCATCGAACACTTACAGCAGAGCTTAGAAATTACACGAGAAATTGGCTATGTCTTGGGAGAGGGGTACAGTTTGCACTGTTTGGGAGGTGCTTTCTGGGGTTTGGGTGACTATGCCTTGGCGATTGATTGTTCAGAGCAAGCTTTAACCCTTGTACGGATGGATAACCATATCGAGGGACAGGAGACAGCGCTAAGCTATCTAGGCGATGCTTACCTATCTGTGGGCGATTGTGCCAAAGCGATTGAGTATTATCAGCAGAGTTTAGATCTCAGCAAACAGAGAGGCGAGCGTCGTGATAAGGGACACACTCTAAGGGCTATAGGCAATGCCTACTTGTCCTGGAACGACCCTGAAAAAGCAATTGAGTATTACCAACAAAGCTTAGAGATGGCACGAGAGATTCGCCATCGCTGTGAGGAGGGACGCGCTCTGAGTAATTTGGGCAAAGCTTACTTGACCCTAAGCAAATATGACAAAGTAATTGAGTGCTGCCAGCAGAGCTTAGACATTGCCCAAGAAAGAGGCGATTACCTCCAAGCGCTCCTAGATATCGAAAAACTGGCTAAAACTTTCTTGAAAACACGCGACTATACCAAAGCCGTTGATTATTCCAAGTCGTGGTTGGCTATCGTGCGAAAAATTGGCGATGCCCAAGGGGAGGAGGTAGCTTTGGGTATTTTAGACCAAGCCTTGGAGGGTACTGTCAAGTTAGCTAAAACTGACGCAATGGCCGCACATCCTTGAAGAGAGATTGTTTTGTAACGCCAAGGAGATGGGAAAAATGAACAATGCTCGTGAAGCAGAAGCCGATAAACTGTTTGAGCAAGGTAATGAGCAGTATCAGGGTGGGCAACTTGAGGCAGCCTTGCCGCTTTTAGAACAGGCAGTAGCTATTTATCGAGAAATTGGCAATCATCAGGGGAAGGAAAAAACTCTACACCAAACTAGAGATGTTCTGCGCGAGATGGGACTTGCTTACAAGCATTCAGGCGATTATGCCAAAGCAGTTGAGTATCTTCAGCAAAGTGTGACCATCGGGCAAGAACTTGGTGAACGCGAGCAGAATCCTTGCGTTTTGTGCAACCTAGGACTTGCTTACCAAGAACTGAGAAACCATACCAAAGCGAGGGATTGCTTTCAACAAAGTGTGACCATCGCCAGAGAAATTGGCAATCGCACTGAAGAGAGGTGTGCTCGGACCAATCTAGGGAATTCCTACTATTACTTAGGTGAGTTTGTCCATGCAATTGAGGTCTTTCAGCAGTTTTTGGACATCGAACGTGAGAGTGGCGATCTCTATAAGCAGAAGTCCGCTCTATTCAATCTAGGGGGTCCCTACCGTGCCTTAGGTGACTACGTGCGTGCAATTGAGGTCTCCCAGCAGTGTTTGGACATGGCACGCGAACTTGGCGATCGCCGTGATGAGGGAGGCTCTCTGGTCAATCTGGGAATTACTTACGATTGCATGGGCAACCATGCCTTGGCGATCGATTACTATCAGCAAGGTTTGGCGATTCTCCAGGAAATTGGTTATAGTCGCCTTTGGGAGATAGAAACTCTCAGATGTATGGGAAAGGCTTACGATTCTACGGGCGACTCGGCCAAGGCGATCGATTACTACCAGCAGGGTTTAGACATCGCACGCGAGACGAGCGATCGAGCCACGGAGGCAGAGATTTTGAGCAGTTTGGGAACTACTTTTTATAACTTGGGTGACTGTGCTCTGGCGATCGACTGGCACGAGCAGAGTTTAGAGATTGTACGCGAGTTGAGCGACCGCCGTGAAGAGGGACAAACTCTAGGGCGTTTGGGAATTAATTACTATAACCTTGGTAACTATACTAAGGGGATTAATTACCTCGAACAAAGTTTGACTATTGCACAAGAGCTTGGCGATCGCTCTTGGGAGAGCTTCGCTCTTTCGCATTTAGGTACTGCTTACGATGCTTTGGGAGAATCGGCTAAGGCGATCGAGTGCTACCAGCAGAGTCTAGAGCATGGCAAGCCGAGTCAGGATACTCGGACTCTGGAAAATTTAGCTAAGGCTTACTTGTCCTTAGGTGATTGTGCTCAGGCAGTTGAATACTCGCAGCAGTGGTTGGCGATCGTCCGATCGAGTGGTGACACCAAGGGGGAGGAGGCAGTTTTGAACATTTTGGATAATGCCCTGGAAGACTACCCCAAAACGATTGAGTAAACCCTGGAGGATTGGAAAAATGGAAAATTCTCGCAAAGCAGAAGCCGACAGACTGTTTGAACAGGGTAAGAAGCAGTATGAGAGCGATCGATTTGAAGCAGCCTTGCCGTTTTTGCAACAGGCACTGGTTATTTATCGAGAAATTGGCAATTCTCAGGGGGAAGCAGCAGTTTTGCACATGCTCAAAGATGTTTTGGACGAGCTATTAAATAATTGCGATTCCCAAAAAGAACCTGCCAAGGCAGTTGATTATCTAAAGCAGAGCGCGAGCGTCGCACGGGAAATTGGCGATCGCACTTCTGAGGTGTGTAAATTATGCTGCCTAGGAAATGCTTACTGGTTTTCAGGGGACTATCCTAGGGCGAGTGAGTCCTGGCAGCAGAGTGTCAAAACAGCACAAGAAATTGGTAATCGCTACAAGGAGAAGTGCCCTCTGAGCAAGCTGGGTATTGTCTACTCTCGCTTGGGCGAATATACCAGGGCAATAGAATACCACGAGCAGAGTTTGGCAATCCTGCGTGAAATGGGCGATCGCAGTGAAGAGGGAATGACTCTAATCGGTTTGGGATGGGCTTACACTCATCTGGGTAACCATCCTAAGGCGATTGATTACTACCAGCAGAGTTTAGACATTGCACGAGAGTCTAGCGATCGCCACCTGGAGGGGTTTGGTCTGTTCAATCTGGGAGGTGCTCTCAGGGATGTCGGTGATTATGCTAGGGCAATTGATTACCCAGAGCAGGGTTTAACCATCCTGCGGAACAGTGGTAATCGCGAGGGTGAGGGGTATGCTCTAGTGCATCTGGGCAAGACATACAGTTGCCTTTTCGACTATACCAAAGCAATTGAGTGCTACGAGCAGAGTTTAGAGATTGCACTAGAGAACGGCAATCGCTATGAGGAGGGGCGCGTTCTTGGCTATTTGGGCGAGGCTTACAATTCCCTAGGCGATTATACAAAAGCAATTGAATGCTGCCAGCAGAGTTTAGAAATTGCACTCCAGCTTGGGAACCACTACAGGGCAAGCTGCGCTCTTTTGAATCTTGGTAAGGCTTACGATTCCCTGAAGGAATATAACCAGGCAATTGAATGCTACCAGCAGAACTTAGACATTGCCAAAGAAAGAGGCGATCGTCGTGAGGAGTCTCTGGCTATGTCCAATCTAGCGAAGGCTTACTTGTCCCTAGGCGACTCGGCTCAGGCAGTTGAATACGCCAAGCATTGGTTAAATATTGCACGTCAACCGGGCGATACCGAAGGGGAGGAGGTAGTTCTAGGCATTTTGGACAATGCCCTGGAAGACTGTGCCAAAACAATTGAGTAAACCCTTGAGGATTGGAAAAATGGAAAATTCTCGCCAACCCGAAGCCGACAGACTGCTGGAACAGGGTAAGAAGCAGTATGAGAAAGATCGATCGATTTGAATCGGCATTGTCCTTTGTCTATGAGTTTTCTCACCTTCGGGACGACGAAAACGGTCAGGACGTTACTGCAGTAGCTTTTCTTAGTCTAGACTCCAGTAATAAAAAATCGGTGACAATCTTGTCAAGGTTTTCATCAGTTAAAATTGGGACGTGTACAAAAATACATTTAGTGGCAATTGGCGAATCATAAATATGCTTTAATACTCTATAATATAGAGCCTCGCAAACAAATTTGCCAGCATCGTGACTGATTTCAGTGATGGCTAAATCAGCAACTAGGTGTTCGAGATAAACTGTGGTTTTGATAATGTCGCTATCGCAACAAGCGCAAGATTCTACGGTTAATTTTTGCCGACTTTCTGCCATGCCGCAGCAGATAATAGTGTCGGGTTGGAGCTGGTTGATTTGGGCGATCGCTAAATTAGGTGCTAGCTGAAAATCTACGGGCAGTTTCCTCAAAAAAGTCAGGGAATCAGGCAAAGATTGGATTTGGGAAATCTTGGCTAATAAGTCGTCAGAAGAGTTGGATTTCTGATGGGGAAGCCAAGTATCAAATGAGGTTAGCAGGATTTTCGCAGTCATATTTGTGCAATAATACTGATATTGATAATATAAGGCAAGTAAGTCAATGTCTGTCATTGCAGTAGTGGACTATGACATGGGCAATCTGCACTCGGTCTGTAAAGGCTTAGAAAATGTGGGTGGAGTGCCAAAAATTACGGATTCTCCTGCTATCATCGAGCAGGCTGATGCGGTGGTTTTACCGGGAGTGGGTTCGTTTGACCCGGCGATGCAGCATTTACGATCGCGCAATTTGATAGAACCGATAAAAAGGGCGATCGCCTCGCGAAAACCTTTTTTAGGCATTTGTTTGGGTTTGCAAATTCTGTTTGAAAGTTCCGAAGAAGGTATAGAACCGGGATTGGGCGTTATTGCGGGAAAAGTGCGCCGATTTCGCTCGGAACCGGGTTTGACAATTCCGCACATGGGATGGAATCAATTGCAATTTACTCAGCCGGATTTGCCGCTGTGGGAAAAATTACCGTCCGATCCTTGGGTTTATTTCGTGCATTCTTATTATGTCGATCCAGTTGATTTGGAAGTGCGATCGGCAATTGTGACTCACGGTAGTCAAAACGTGACGGCGGCTATAGCTAAAGACAATCTGATGGCCCTGCAATTTCACCCGGAAAAGTCTTCGAGTACGGGATTGCAAATGCTGTCAAATTTTGTCAGTCAGGTGAGAACAAAAGTCGCCGCTTAGGGGATTTGTGCAAAACCCGGTTTGTGGTATAAACCGGGTGTTTATAGTTTTATAATGATACCATTTTCAATAAAGAATGCAACTGTAAGTCTGCACCAAATTTATATTGAGTCAGTCATCCCCAATCTAAAATCTAAAATCTAAAATTGTATGAGCCTGAGAATTAGTGGCAATCGCCAAATCAAAACTCTGCCGGGACTCGCAACTCGCCCTACACCTTCGCGAGTCAGAGAAGCTTTATTTAATATTTGGCAAGGGACGATCGCAGATTGCAGGTGGCTGGACATTTGTACGGGCAGCGGTTCGATGGGTGCAGAAGCTTTGTGTCGTCAAGCCGCAAGTGTCACCGGTATCGAACAGTCGGCGAAAGCTTGTGCGATTATTCGCGAAAACTGGGAGCAAATAGCAGACTCGTCCCAAACATTCCAAATACTGCGAGGAAACGCGACGGCGAAATTGGTGACACTAGCAGGGCAGCAGTTCGATCGCATTTACTTCGATCCGCCCTACGCCAGCGACTTGTACGAACCTGTGTTAAACACGATCGCCAGCCAAGAAATGCTAGCACTCCTCGGCGAAATGGCCGTCGAACACAGCCCGGAGCGATCAACACAACCGATTTCCGGTCTAGAAATTTGCCGCCATAAAATATACGGCAATACAGCATTAACCTTCTACACACGCAGTGGCTGACAGGCTCAAACAGTAGCAGCCTCACTCCGACGCAGAAAGAAACCGGGTTTCATGGCGTTGGCGCGGCCGGGACTATAAAGTTTTTCCCTTGCATACAATACAAATTTTTCCGAAGAAGTTAAGCTTTGTGCGTAGGTTGTCAGAGCAAGTTGCCTCGGCAATCAACGAAATAAATGGAGTTTAGTCTGAAAATAAAGACTTTCAGTTGTAACATGAACCCAAAGTGTGAGTGTGAATATTCCTAAAGGAGTGAATATGGTTCAGACACCTTCGCGCCATCGTGGCAGCGAGTTTCAAGCTGTTAACTCGGTACAGCCAGCCAAACGCGAGACGATTCTGCTGGGAAATAGCCTCTCCCTGCCAAACACAAAACTCTTCGGCACAGACGGCATTCGCGGGAAAGTTGGAGAATTGCTGAATGCACCCCTAGCCCTGCAAGTTGGCTTCTGGGCTGGACAAGTTCTCCGCCAAAATACCCCCAACCAGGGACCTGTGATTTTGGGGCAAGACAGCAGGAATTCCAGCGATATGCTGGCAATGGCACTGTCAGCGGGTTTGACAGCCGCCGGTTTGGAAGTGTGGAATTTGGGATTGTGTCCCACTCCCTGCGTTGCTTATCTGGCAAGCGTTTCGGATTCTGTCGGCGGAGTGATGATTTCGGCCAGCCACAATCCCCCAGAAGACAACGGCATTAAGTTTTTCGGCTCAAACGGCTCGAAGCTGTCGCAGCAGTTGCAGGAACAAATCGAAGCGGGAATCCGGGAGGCAAAGGTTCAGGTTGCTAGCTTGGGTTGGGGACACCACTACCATCGGTCTGAGTTGGTTAATGATTATGCCTCTTCGCTGTGTAATTCGCTGCAAGAGATGAATTTGCAGGGAATGCGGATAGTTTTGGATTTGGCTTGGGGGGCGGCCGCGGGTTTGGCGCCGGCGGTGTTCGCGCAAATGGGGGCGGATGTGATCTGTTTGCACGACTCTCCTGATGGATCTCGCATTAATGTTAACTGCGGTTCTACTCATCTCGACATTTTGCAAGCGGCGGTTTTGGAACACAATGCCGATTTGGGATTTGCTTTTGACGGCGATGCCGATCGAGTTTTGGGTGTTGACAACCAAGGTCGAGCGATTGACGGCGATTACATTCTTTATCTGTGGGGCCGGCAGTTGCGCGACTCCGAACAGTTACCCTCCAATTTAATTATTTCTACTGTAATGGCTAACCTCGGCTTCGAGCGAGCTTGGGAAGAATTGGGCGGCAAACTAACTAGAACGAACGTGGGAGATCAGTACGTTCACGCTGAAATGCAGCGCACCGGTGCGATGTTGGGCGGCGAACAATCGGGACACATTCTTTGTCCGCATTACGGTGTCAGTGGCGACGGTTTGCTGACAGCTTTGCATGTGGCTTCGCTGGTGCGACAGTCCGGGGAATCTTTGGCACAATTGGTAAGTGGCAGTTTCCAAACTTATCCGCAGTTGCTGCGAAATATTCGGGTGGACGATCGCGAAAAACGCCTGAAATGGCAGGAGTGCGAGGCAATGCAAAGGGCGATCGAACGTGCTACAACTGCAATGGGAGAACAGGGACGGGTTTTGGTTCGCGCTTCTGGCACTGAACCGCTAATGCGAGTTATGGTGGAAGCTGCTAGCGCCGAATTGGCTCATTTCTGGACGGAAAATTTAGTTTTAGCCGTTCAGCAACACATAGCTATCTGATGGAAATGGGGAATTAATCTCAAGGAAGAAGGAAGTTCGGCAACGGATTATCTAACGGATTTAACGGATGTAACGGATGTCAGGAAGAAGGAAGAAGGAATAAGGAAGAACCCTCTTTAAAAAGATAGGGGATATTGAAACCCATTTCTCATTCTTTATCCCCTCATTCTTTATTCCCTCTCTTCTAAATAACTAAATCCTTCTTTCTTAATTTCCCCATTTCTGATTTGCTGTTCCTCAAATCAATTTAATATGGGTGGCGGCCTTGAATTTCGTTAAAAGTTTTAATGGTCGTCATATTAATAACGGGGATATTTTTTCGTTTGACTCGCCCTGGATCTCAAAGTCTACTCTTTCGACGAATCTCTCACCTCACTGCGAATTTCTGGCTACACCTGGACGTAAATAATGCAGCAAGATTTTCCAAGCAAAACAATTAGTGTCGAAGATTGGCTGGGAAATACCAGCATATAAATCCCGAAAAAACTTGGTTGGATACTGTTAAAGGTTTACCTACAGCAGAACCTCAACTGTCGCCACTGTATTTTATTTTAGCCAGATTTTGGGTGCAGTCGTTGGGCCCGCAAGTGGCGGCTGTCAGAAGTCTTTCAGCTTGGATTAGTTTGTTAGTTTTTCCCAGGCTTTATTGGCTGTGCTGGGAATTATTTCGATCTGCATCTGTGGGAGGGATGGCTGTGACAATCGTCGCTGTGGGACCCTTTCACGTCTTGTACGCGCAAGAGGCAATACCCTACATGATTTTTGCAGCCCTCGTCTTGCTGTCGAATGCAATTCTGCGGCGGGCGATCGCCCTACAAAACTCTCCCGCCAGATTTAAATATACCTCTAAATTGAGCAAGGCTGTTTGGTCTATTTATGCGATCGCCCCGAGTTTAAGACTGTATTCTAGTTTATTATTTTTTTTAGTAACATTCGCCCACTGCCTCTATGTAATTAGAACGAAAAATTGGCGTTTCAGCAAAATATTAATTGCTTATTTACTAGCTTCAGCGGCAGCAATAATTCTTTTGGCTGCTGGGATTTTTGTATTAATTTATCACTTAAAAAAAATGAGGCAACAGTATGCTGTCCCCGTATTTTTATGTCTTTGATGTCTTCACTTAAACCTTTAATTATCCTCACCTCTAGAATTTTTATCGACAGGCATTGGGCGGGCGGAAGTATCAAATTTGGTTCGAGCCATAGGGCTACAGATTTAATCAGACAGATTGTATAGCCTTTCTCAGTAACATGAAGTAGTATCTGGCCCACGGGCCCACGGGTTCACGGGCCCACGGGCATACCTCACCACGCTTGAGTACCGCCATAGTAGCCGTATAGCTGTTAGCGATCGCACATTCATCTTACCTGTCGGGCGACAATTGCCCGCCCTCAACTTCCCGAAACTTCGGATAATAATGCCCAAACAAATCTCCTCAAAGATGAACTGTATTTTGGCTAAACTAAACCCGGAGGCGAGACAATTTCTGAATCAGAATGGCAGGAGTTTGTCAAGGCCGTTATTACCCCTCGCTTTCGGCAAGGGCTAACGGTATGAGACGGCTCCGGGCAGTTTCTCAACAAAAGAGAGAATTCAGAGCAAGAGAAAACTCTAAAAGAGTTATTTTGATTTATGAAAGTAGCCCGGAAAAAAATCAAGCTATTAATGAAATTATCGCTCCTTACAAGGGCACTTTCCAGCAAGAGTCAGTGCTGCGGGCCACCAGCGAAGAACCGATTTCTTTCTGATGCGGTTATTGAATCAGTAGATTTATGATATTATTTGTGGTAATCAAGGTCATATCCTCAAAGATCAGTAGGGTGCGGGTGCAAGAAAAATCACAATTTGTGGGTATCGATCGCACACTGGAACAAGTCGCTAGAAAAACCTGCCCGGGAGAAAACAAAAACATGACGAACGACGGCAACCAAAAAGCTGAACCGCCGGAAAGCGAAATTTCAAAAAATTTGTCCGGCATGGCGAAAGCTTTTCTTGTGAGCGTGGCTTGGTCTTACGCCGAGGCATTGGAGCGAACGAAACGCTCGCAAAATCCACAGGTACCCGCGCCGGAAACTCCGACAGAATCTCCGACAGAACAAGTCCATCGCAATCCTGAAAGCAATTAATCAAAGACCATTAATGCGCTCGATGTGCCAAATTATCAGTGCGATCGCACGCAGTCGTCAGTTAGCTGTTTTCAGTTCAGAACAATCAACTCAGGAAAGCGAACTGTACAATTAAATCAGAATGGGTAGTGGATTTTACAAAAAAAAAGTGAAATCCCCGTGACCCTCCAACAAGCTCAGGACAAGCTTTAGTCCGGGGACTAGAAGTGCGTTGCAGGTTTGAACCTCAACCTATGTCTATCCCTAAAAGCGATTTAAACTAAACAAAGTACGGTTTTACCGCTACAGTGTACAAAACAAATAACCACTTTTTAGCTCGGTCTCATGTCTAATTCACAAATGATTGGCAAAGCGATCGCAGGTAGCCTTTGCTTCGGCATCCTCGCCAGCTTCAACGCCTCACTCAACCCTGCATCCGCAGCAGCACCAATAATTGCCGAAGCAGCCGCCCCAGCCGCTAGCAACCTCGACCAGCAACTCCTAGGTCAATGGCAAGGTACAGTCCCCTCGGGTCAGTCTTTCACCTTCGTCTTTGCCCCAGAAGGCAAATTGTTTCTCATGGCTAAAGGCCCCGACGGAGCCGCCCGCGCCAAAGAAATGAGGTACAAAGTTAATCTCGGTGAAAAACCGATGCACCTTGATGTCGGCCTCAGCAGGACAGAAACCGTTGAGACTGTTTTTGAGTTGACTGCCGAAGGTCAAATGCGCCTTCAGTTGCAAGGCACCAATCCGGGACAGGCGAGACCTGATTCATTAAACGATCAGGCAACCGTGTTTAAAAAAGTCTCCGAGGCAACTGTACTGCCTGCTGACACTCAGGTCATCGGTTTTTGAGGAAAATCGCTCTCGGGCAGAAGGCACTCGAGTAGTTGTGAGTCTTGAGTTAAAGAATTTAAACTTTAAAATTCAAAACTTAAAACTTAAAACTTTCCCCCTACCTTCTGCCTTCAACACGCCCTGCTACAATCCACTTAATCTCCCTTTAACTTTTGCCATAGACCTCCATGAGTGAAACCGTCCTAGAAGTTCGCAACCTGCGGGTTGAATTTCAGTCGGCAGACGCAGGCGATGCGTCTGCAAAAGTCAAAGCTGTTGACGGCATTTCCTTTGAGGTCAAGCGAGGGCAAACTCTGGGAATCGTGGGAGAGTCGGGGTCGGGAAAATCGGTAACATCCCTGGCTGTTATGGGTTTGCTTTCGAGTTCGTCAACGAAAATCGAGGGCGAAATTTGGTTTTATTCGACAAAAAACGGCGCTGGCAATCGGGCTGTGAATCTGCGGGAAATCCCGGACAGGGAAAAACAAACATACCGGGGCAGCCAGATTGCGACGATTTTTCAAGAGCCGATGAGTTCGCTAAATCCCGTTTATACGATCGGATTTCAACTCACAGAAGCCATTTGTTTGCACCAAAAGGTGTCGCAGACAGAAGCGCGGCGCAAAGCTGCTTCTCTGCTGCAAGAGGTGAAGCTGCTACCGGGGGACTCGGAACTCGGGCAGCGGTGTTTGGCTTTGCGGCAAGAGGATACCCGGGCTGCTGCGGGGAATCAAGCAGTTATAGAGGACGATCGCGATTTGATGCAGCTCGTCAACCGCCAAAAACAAGCTATGCTCGATCGCTACCCCCACGAACTCTCAGGCGGTCAAATCCAGCGCGTGATGATTGCAATGGCCATTTCTTGCAATCCAACTTTATTAATTGCTGATGAACCGACAACAGCTTTGGACGTAACCGTGCAGGCAACTATTTTAGCTTTGCTGCGGGAGTTGCGGGACTCTAGAGGCATGGCAATGATTTTTATTACCCACGATTTGGGCGTCATTGCTGAAATAGGCGATACGGTAGCAGTGATGTACCGAGGCAAGATTGTTGAGTGCGGCGCGATCGAACAAATTTTCAGCAATCCCCAACATCCTTACACAAAAGGTTTATTAGCTTGTCGCCCAACTCTCGAGAGGCAACTGCGCCGCTTGCCGACAGTTTCCGATTTTATGGATGTCACCACAAATGCTAGCGGCGAATTAGTAATTGTCGAGAAAAATGCCGATTTAGATGGCGACATCAGCGGGGGAAATCCCGCTTTTGCAACCGGAAAACCGCCTCGGCTGCCGAATATTTCCGAGCCTTTGCTGGCTGTTAATAACTTGCGAGTCGGTTTTCCGGTGCAGGGAATGTTTGGCGAAACTAAACGCTTGTTTATGGCGGTAAACGATATTTCTTTTGAGGTTTACCCGGGCGAGACTTTGGGTTTGGTGGGCGAGTCTGGCTGTGGCAAATCAACTTTGGCGAGAGCTTTGCTGCAATTAATTCCTGCAGCCAGCGGTAAAGTGTTTTTTGAAGGTCAAGAAATTACACCTCCTGCGAAAAGTAGTGCGGCATCGCAGTGGATGGCTAACTATCGGAGGCAAAAAGAGTACGATCGCAAATTGCGGTGGCTGCGGCGCGATATGCAAATTATTTTTCAAGACCCTTTTAGTTCTCTCGATCCGCGCCTAAATATTGGGGCGGCGGTGATGGAACCGATGGTGATTCACAGCTTTGGTAAGAACCAGAAAGAACAGCGCGACCGCGCGGCTTATTTGTTGGATAGAGTGGGTTTAAATCCCGATTTAATGCAGCGCTACCCTCACGAGTTTTCCGGCGGACAGCGGCAGCGAATTTGTATTGCTAGAGCTTTGGCTTTGAATCCTAAGTTTATTATTTGCGATGAGTCGGTTTCGGCATTAGATGTGTCGGTGCAGGCGCAAGTTTTAAATTTGCTCAAGGAGTTGCAGACAGAGTTTGGACTGACTTATATTTTTATTTCTCACGATTTGAGCGTGGTCAAGTTTATGAGCGATCGGGCGATCGTCATGAACAAAGGTAAAATCGAGGAAATTGGTACTGCCGAGCGCATTTACCGCCAACCGCAGCAAGCTTACACCCGACAACTTATAGCTTCTATTCCAGCAGGGAATTTGGAGCGAATTCGGCAACAGCAATTAGGTCGCCAAGCTGCCTGGTTCCCATCGCCTGCTGATGAATAGAAGTTTGATATCTAGTGTTTGAAACTGGTATTAATTACCAATTACTAATTAGCCCGCTCGGCGCGAACATATCGTGCCACGAAAAAATGCTACCAAGATTTATTTTTTTTATCTTCACAAATCAGCAGTTTATCATTATTTTAAATTCATAATTTATGGTCAAATTCAACCGGGTTGAACATGACTAATATTCCGGGTTGTTCAACTCACAGCCAGGGGGATCCACGCAGTATTTTCGCACATCAAACCCAGTAATTACTGGACGCAAAAAGTGGTAGAACACGCTACTAAGAGCGCGGTAAGCGGCTTCAAGTGCAGCTTATATAATTAAGTTCTGCGTCCAGGAATGCCAGTTTCTGCGTCCAGGAGTAGGGAGATTAGGCCAAATGTCCAATGCCTAACAGCAATATGTAGCGTAGTATTATAGATAGACTCTCTCTATGAGTCGGAAAGATTAAAAAATGCGCACCCCAGCTAAAAAGAGATTGCTCGCTAATTCCGTAAATACACTTAATTCTCTTGCCGGGTTGCGTAGATTTACGCAAATTTAAAAAGGCTAGATTTCCCAAGGTAGGAAAATCTTACAATATTTAAACATCTTTATTGTAATTTTGAGTCACCACAAGTAAAACGGCATCAAGAGTAAAAAAATGAAGTTCTCTGTTCATATTGAAGAACCAAAAAGCACTAAATTATCGAACTTACTGCAACTGTTGTTGAGAAAAATTACGGCAGCAGTCACCAGAAGAGAAAAGGCATTCGGTAGCAAGCAATATGAAAAAAAAATTAGCCTAGCGACGATCGCTGCTGGCAGTTTATTCTCAATTTTGATAATTGTACTGCTGGTGTTAAACGGGTGGTTCGTAGGTGGCAGCGGTGATAATTTCTACGCTCGCCAAATCGTCCTGGGATTTTTGGGAATAGCAAATATTGTATTTTGGGGGGTATGGGCGCGCTCAAACGCCTCTTGGGCCCTCGCGGGAAACGATCGCCCATCCAGCGAACCCGACGGGGGCGATCGCTTTTTTAGCCTCTCGCTAGATCTGCTGTGCGTCACGGGTTTTGACGGTTATGTAAAACGCATCAACCCAGCAGCAGAAAAAATACTCGGCTATTCCCCAGGAGAAATAATTGGCCAACTCTTGATTGAATTCGTGCATCCAGACGATCGCGAAACTACTTTAAAAGAAGCTGAAAGTATTGCTGCGGGGAATAATACCGTTGGGTTTGAAAACCGCTGGCGCTGTCGAAACGGTTCTTACAAGTGGATAGCCTGGACTGCTACCCGTTTCTGGGAGGAAGAATTGATCTATGGTGTCGGCCGCGACATTACCGAGTACAAACAAGCAGAAGCAGCGCTGCAAGAGAGCCAGCGTTTTGTTGAGCGAATTGCCAATACCAGTCCGAATCTTCTCTATGTTTACGACGAAACCGAGCAGCGAAGTGTCTACAGCAACCGCGAAATCACTGATACCCTCGGCTATACGAGCGCAGAAGTTCAAAACATGGGCAGCAGATTGCTGCCCACCATCATCCACCCTGACGACTTAGCTAAATTTCCCGAATACTTTCAGCAATTAGAAAATGCTCCCGACGGCGAGGTTGTTGAGTACGAATTTCGGGTACGCGATCGACAAAATTGTTGGCACTGGTTAGTCAGCCGAAATATTGTATTTAGCAGAACAGAGGAAGGAAAAATTAAGCAGCGTCTCGGTGCTGCTACGGACATTACAGAGCGCAAAATAGCAGAACAAGCTTTAGCAGAACAATTGAAACTTTCTATATTCACAGCAGATGTGGGAATTGCTCTAACTCAAAACCAGACTTTGGTTGCAACTTTGCAATATTGCGCCAATGCAGTTGTGCGCCATTTGGAGGCTGCCTTGGCTCGGATTTGGACGCTGAATGAAGAGGGAAATGTATTGGAACTGGAAGCAAGCGCGGGGATATATACTGGCATTGACGGCGCTTACAGCCGCATTGCTGTCGGCGAGTTCAAGATTGGTTTAATCGCCCTGGAGCGACAACCTTACATCACTAATTCTGTGCAAACAGATCCCCGACTCCACGACAAAGAATGGGCATCACGAGAAGGAATCGTGGCTTTTGCTGGATATCCGCTAATTGTTGACAATCAGTTGCTGGGAGTAATCGCGATGTTTGCTCGCCAGGAGTTGAATGAATCAACGCTGGTTGCTTTAGCCTTAAGTGCCGATGCGATCGCCCTGGGGATTAAGCGCAAACAAACAGAAATTGCTCTCGCCACACAACAGCAAACTTTGAGGGCAATTATTGACAACGCTCCGATCTGGGTTTGGATGGCAAATGCTAGCGGGCGGATGTTATTAGTTAACAAAACTTTCTGCGAAGATGTGGCTATTCCCGAATCCAGATTTTTAGCAGCATCTCACTATTGCGAAGTTTTGGGATTAGAAGCATCTGCTAACCGCATGGAATCTGACGCACAAGCCTGGAGCCAAGATATTCCTTGTTACGCAGAAGAAGTGATGCAGCTTGCTGATGGTAAAGAACATTATTTAGAGACAATCAAAACTCAGGTCAAAGATGATGAGGGTAACCCGATCGGCTTAATCGGTCTGGGTTTGGACGTTACAAAACAAAAAGAAGCTCAAAGACAGTTGCAAAAGTCGGAAACGAGATTCCGTAAATTAGCAGAGCAGGAAGCGCTGCTGAACCAGCTAGCTAGCAATATCCGCGAATCTCTGGATTTAGATACTATTTTGGCAACAACTGTGCAGCAGATTCGCGACTTGCTGCAACTCGATCGGTGTCTGTTTATTTGGTATAAGCCAGACGCCTCGCAGCCTGTTTGGGCCGTGCAATACGAGGCGAAAAATGCCGATTTGCCTTCGCTGTTGGGTGTAGTTCCTGCTAGTGTGACTGGTTCTCATGCCGAGCGGATTGCCAATTTGGAAATTATACGGATCGATGATTTTGAGACTGTCACCGATCCAGAAGAGCGGCAATTTTTCAGGTATGTAGGATTTAATTCTATGCTGGACATTCCCCTTCAAACATCTGGCGGTAAAATTGGGTTAATTTGCTGTAGCGCTACTAGGAGCGTGCGGTGTTGGAGCGATGCAGAAGTGGAACTGTTAGTCGCAGTGGGCAACCAATTGGCGATCGCCCTCAATCAAGCAGAACTTTACACTCAAAGCGTCGATTCAGCCAGGATAGCCCAAGAACAAGCTGCCAAACTCGAAGTAACTCTGTGCGAGCTCCAGCAAGCTCAAACCCAGCTCATTCAAGCAGAAAAAATGTCGAGTCTCGGTCAGATGGTAGCAGGAATTGCCCACGAAATCAATAACCCAGTCAGCTTTATTTTCGGCAATCTTACCTACACAGAAGAATACACTGGAAAGCTGATGAAACTGCTGCAAATGTATCGAGATGAATACCCTGAGCCTTCTGCATCTATTCAGGAGGCAATAGAGGTGTTCGAGCTGGATTTCTTGCTAGACGACTTGCCAAAAATGCTGTCTTCGATGCAGGTGGGAGCGACTCGCATCCGGGATATCGTGCGGAGTTTGCGGAATTTCTCTCGCCTCGATGAATCAGACATGAAAAAGGTTAACATTCACGAAGGCATAGACAGCACATTGATGATTTTAGAACACCGCCTGAAAGTTCAGCCCGATCGCCCAGCCATTCAAATCGTTAAAGAATACGGACAATTGCCACTGGTGGAGTGCTACGCCGGACTGTTGAATCAAGTGTTTATGAATATTATCGCTAACGCTATTGACGTTTTACAAGAACCGCTCGAAAATCCGGGAATTATCCGCATTCGTACAGAAGTAGAAGGTACTCTCGCTGTGATTAGAATTGCTGATAACGGTGCAGGTATCACCGATGGAGTCAAGCAGCGGATATTTGACCCGTTCTATACTACAAAACGGATCGGTTCTGGAACGGGGATGGGTTTAGCGATTTCCCATTCAATTATTGTCGAAAAACATAAAGGTGAAATCAAGTGTTTCTCGGTGGTCGGGAAAGGCACGGAATTTAGGATCGAGATTCCGATTCAAAGAACAGAAAATTAAATGGGTTGGTCGGCAAAATTAGTAAGGTGCGTCAGTTGGAAAAACCAGCGTGTTTCCTACTAACCTTAAGACTGACACACCTTACAGGCGACAAACAGATAAAAGTTATTTTACCAGAAATTGGTCTGGTGCGTATTGCCCACCCGAAAACTACAATTGATATGATATTAAAAATCACAAATCACCAATCACAAATCACAAATGGCATTACCTCCCGGCAGTTTAGGTTTACCCCTAATTGGCGATACCCTCAACTTTTTGCAAGATTCCGACTTTGCCAAAAAACGCCACCAGCAGTACGGGTCTATTTTCAAAACCAGCATTTTCGGACAGCCTACCGTGTTTGTGCGCGGCCAAGAGGCTAGTTTGTTTGTTTTAAGCAATGAAAACCAATATTTTGTTGTGGCTTGGCCTGCGAGTACGAAAGCGCTTTTAGGGCCGCTTTCCTTGGCGCTGCAAACGGGTGCTAACCACCAAAATCGGCGCAAGTTGCTGTACCAAGCGTTTCAGCCGCGAGCTTTGGCGGGCTACATCGGCGGGATGGAAAATATCACTCAGCGCTATTTGGAAAAATGGGCAAAAATGGAAACCGTGACTTGGTACCCTGAACTGAGAAATTATACTTTTGATGTGGCGGGTAAGTTGTTAGTAGGGATTGAAAATGGTTCGGAAACGGCGTTAGGACATAATTTTGAAACTTGGTGCAATGGTTTATTTTCGATTCCTTTAGATGTGCCTTGGACTCAGTTTGGCAAGGCGAAAAAGTGCCGCAAGCTGATGTTGGCAGAACTGGAAAAGATTATTCGCGATCGCCAGCAAGGAACCCCTAGCGGCAATGATGCTTTGAGTTTGCTGATTTCGGCTCGCGATGACGAGGGAAATAGTTTGAGTTTGGATGAGTTAAAAGATCAAGTGCTGTTGCTGCTGTTTGCGGGACACGAAACTTTAACTTCGGCGATCGCCTCTTTTTGTCTTCTCCTAGCTCAAAATCCCGATGTGATGGCAAAAGTCCGCGCCGAACAGCAGCAGTTCCCCGCTACGGAACCGCTAACCCTGGAACAGCTCAAACAAATGACTTATTTAGAACAGGTTATGCGAGAAGTGCTGCGGTTGGTTCCGCCAGTGGGAGGCGGTTTTCGGAAGGTAATTAATGCTTGCGAGTTCGGCGGCTACGAAATTCCCAAGGGTTGGATGGTACTTTATCAAATCAATCAGACGCATCAGGATAGTCAACTTTATCCTGAACCCGATCGATTCGACCCCGATCGATTTAGCCCGGAGCGCTCGGCTAAACCTTTCAGCTACGTGCCCTTTGGCGGCGGTTTGCGAGAATGTTTGGGCAAAGAATTTGCCCGATTAGAGATGAAGTTGTTTGCGGCAAAGATTGTTCGGGAGTTGGAATGGGAGCTTTTACCCGATCAAGATTTGAATTTAATCACAGTACCGACTCCCCATCCCCGCGACGGTTTGCGAGTGAAATTTCGGCGAACAACTATGAATAGGTAGAAAATCCAGCTCCCCGACAACTTCTGCGAAGTCGGGGAGCTAATACCAAATCCGCCTGTATACCCTCCCGATTTATCTTCCTCTTCTTCTTGGTGTCCTAGCGCTTACGCGCCGCTTCGCTAACGCGTCGAAAGCGGTTTATCAAAAAAGACTAAGGCAAGCGTGTCACAATTAGTAAAGTGCGTCATATCAAATCCGTTAGCATCGGAATAGTAAATTCGAGTTCACTGTTGACGGTTGACGCCGTGAACAGTCAACAGTCAACATCACGGACGGTGTAACCGTCCATGATATCAGATGCCAAAACCCTCGATCGGCAGATAGCATCTCAATCAACATCCAATTGCATCGGCCCCAAATACTTAGTTAAATAAGGCGAAAACACCTCATAAATCAGCGTCAGCGGCTTCCCGTGATGCCAAAACAAATAGTGTCGCCCCCAAAAAGGTCCCGACTGTTCAAAAGCTGACTCCAAAGCCACCGAATCACCGAAATAAATGCCCTGCACATCGCGATACAATTCTGTCCGCAGCCGCGCTAAACTGGCCCAAATTGGCAAAGATTTATTTTGTAAATATTCATCTACGTGGCTCGCTTCCCACCAAGAAGTAGCATAGGCTAAACGCTGTCCAGAAGCTGTTCGCAGCCACACTTGTCGGCGCAGGCGCGGTCCGGGAACCGCGACAATTTGCTGTGGTGCGCCGTCTGCGTCTTCGCCCACTAAAGACATATCGATGACATCTACTTCTGTGGGTTCCCCTGTCAGCAGTTGCAGGTGACGGGTGGGGGAACCGTCGCCCAGGAGCAGTATTTGCCACGCCGGTGCGAGCTTGGTGTGGGGTAAACCCTTCTGTACTGCGTCTTCTGCTCCTTGCCACAGGGGGTTGAGAGCGTGCCAGGTGCGGCTGTTTTTGGGTGTAAATGTTGCAGTCAAGGGTCTTTACAAAACTTAATTTTTTGCTTATTATAACGTTTCTTCAATCTAAAATCAAAAATCGATCGACCGATGACGCTCGCGAGCGAGGATGTCCAGTGAAATAGTTATAATACTTTTGTTCGGGATTTTTATTCTTCCTTCTTCCTTCTTCCTTCTTCCTTCTTCCTTCTTCCTTCTTCCTTCTTCCTTCCACTATAATATGTTACGAATAACCGAAATAAAACTCCCCCTAGATCATCCTCAAGATGCGATCGCCAGCGCCATTATCAAAAAGCTGCAAATTCCCCCGGAAGAATTGCTCGGCTATTCCATCTTCAAGCGCAGCTACGATGCTCGTAAAAAAGCAGAAATCCTCCTTGTCTATATTGTGGATGTAGAGACGACACAGGAAAAGCAACTTTTGGCGCGCTTCAAAAAAGATCCTCATGTGATGGTAACGCCAGACACGAGTTATCGCTTGGTAGCCAAAGCCCCCAGCAATTTGACGATTCGCCCCATTGTGATTGGTACAGGGCCTTGCGGTATGTTTGCAGGTCTGATGCTGGCACAAATGGGATTTTGTCCCATCCTTTTAGAACGCGGAAAAGCAGTGCGCGATCGCACGGTTGATACCTTTGGATTTTGGAAGAAAAAAGCAGAATTCAACCCGGAATCTAACGCCCAGTTTGGCGAAGGTGGCGCGGGTACTTTTTCCGATGGCAAACTCTACAGCCAAGTTAAAGATCCTCAGCATTACGGGCGGAAGGTGCTGACGGAACTTGTGAATGCGGGAGCTTCACCGGAAATTTTATATATTAACAAACCGCATATTGGCACCTTCAAACTGGTGGGAATTGTCCAAAGTCTTCGCGCCCAAATAGAATCATTAGGCGGAGAAATTCGGTTTCAAAGTCGTGTGGAAGATATCCACATCGAAAAGGGAAAAGTGCAGGGACTTACCCTCGCCAGTGGAGAATATATTGCTAGTAATTATATAGTTCTGGCGGTGGGACACAGCGCCCGCGATACTTTTGAAATGTTGTTTTCGCGCGGGGTTTACATCGAGCCTAAACCTTTTTCCATTGGTTTTCGGGTGGAACATCCGCAGAGTACGATCGATCGCTGTCGTTTTGGCGATCGGGCCGGCCATAAGCTTTTGGGTGCGGCCGATTACAAACTGGTTCACCATTGCGAAAACGGTCGTTCTGTGTATAGTTTCTGTATGTGTCCCGGCGGTTTGGTAGTGGCGGCTGCGTCAGAACCGGGGCGAGTTGTCACTAATGGGATGAGTCAATATTCTCGCAATGAACGCAATGCTAACAGCGGGATTGTGGTAGGTATCACGCCGGAGGATTATCCCGGTCATCCCTTAGCAGGAATTGAGTTTCAGCGTCGCCTAGAAGAACGGGCATTTGAGTTAGGAGGTGGCACTTACAACGCCCCTGGGCAGCTTGTGGGGGATTTTTTGGCGAATCGCCCTTCCACGGCGCTAGGCGCGGTGCAGCCGTCTTATACGCCGGGAGTTGTGATGACTGATTTGAGCGAAAGTTTGCCAGATTATGCGATCGCAGCTATCCGCGAAGCACTTCCGGCTTTTGACAAACAGATTAAAGGATTTGCGATGGATGATGCGGTTTTGACTGGGGTGGAAACGCGCACTTCTTCACCAATTCGGATTAAACGCAAGGAAGATTATCAGAGTTTGAATACAGAAGGTCTTTATCCTGCTGGGGAAGGTGCAGGATATGCGGGTGGAATCCTGTCGGCGGGGATTGATGGGATTAAGGTGGCGGAGGCGGTTGCTTTGAGCATCTTGCAATCATGAAGCTCGCCCCACCTTTTTAGAGGTGGGGGTGTCTATGCTAATCTGGAACTACCTACAGTCCACAGATCGCATAAGCAAGCCCAGCTTCTAGGCAAGCGTCCAGATGTTTTACGCTCGACGCTTCTCGTAGTCCTTTCGGCTATCGAGTTTTTGCCAGCCTCTAGCGGCGATATTGTACGAACCGTTTAGGTCGCAATTGTATTTTTTGCCGCTAGAAAACGTGGCTAAAGCATAATTCTGTTTGTCGCGCTTAACCAGTCCAGACCCGTCATAGGCTAGCTTGGACGTGTAAGCGGCAATAACGGTGACGGTTTTCCCGCCCCATTCAGCCCACTTTCTTGGTGTGAGCTCCACAATCAGGCTTTTGAGCCACCCATGGAAGCGCTGTTTCAGGTTTGACCGTTTCTTGCCGCCCTTAGGTTTCCAGCCTTTGAGATCCTCAAACACAATCGCATCAGCGCTATAAGCCTGAGCAATCATGGTGATTCTCTTTGAGACGAGATGACGGATCTGTTGGTTGATATTTCGACACTTGCGATAGGTGTTCTTGCAAAAGCCCTTACCGAGCCTACCACCTTTACCCATCGTCTTTTTAGCGCGTTTAGAAACCGATCTCAGGCGCTGATCGCGAAAGTCTATGTATCTTCCAGGGTGAATGAATTCAGGGTGGATTACAGTACCGTCTCGACTCACTACTGACACGGTGGCAGTTGTGTTAATCCCCAAATCGACCGCGACCACAAGCCCTGAGCCTTTCACTTTTTCAGGGTGACACTCAAAAGGCACTGACAAATGACAATTCCGGTCATTGACAATCAAGGATGGGGACTTCATTTGATTGGTCGCGACCAAGTGGCGCTCACGCTTTGAGACGATTGGCATGGTAATCCACACCCAATCAGTCCCCGTGAAGACCTTGATCTCTACTTGCTCAAATCCATGCAGCTTGAAGCACTGCCCTTTGTAAAGGGCGGGATAACAACCTGAATCAGCATTGAGTGTAGGCGGTTGTGCGTCTCGCCGATTGCGACTGTGACCGGACTGCCAGTCCCGGTATCGAGTTATGTAGCTACTCACTTGACCAGTAGCAAACACGATCGCCGCCCGCCTTAAGTAACTGGGGAATTTGTGGAAGGACTGACCGATTTGAGGGTATTTGATGGCAGGGTTTTTAGCAGTTGCATGAACCAATCTTTCTACCGCTGGTATCAAGTTGTCGTTCGACAAAACTCCCAATTGTGGCCAGTGCGTAGCAATCACCTTGAAATACTCACCGTCCTCTTATGAGCGGTGATTCTTGACGCTTCATCGGGTTTTGCTAACCGTTGCTAGTCTGACAATCCCTCTGCGCCCGTTTTGAGTCGTGGCGATTCCCCATCCCGACTTTCTCTATCATTCTAGAAGCATTTCGATCTCTGTCTTGCTCAGTACCGCAACTGGGACAAAGCACTGAACGAATAGACAAATCGATTTTACCCCATTTTAAACCACAATCCGCACAAACGAAAGCTAGTAGGTTCCCACCTACTAATTACTTGAAACTCTCTGCCAAACTTCTCAGATTTAGCTTCACAGAGAGTTCTAAATTCTCTCCACCCTTGCTGACTAATTGCTCTCGATAGTTTCCGGTTTTTCACCATGCCCGACACGTTTAAATCTTCCAAAATAATCACTTGGTTTTCCTTGACTACTTTGGTTGATAACTTGTGCAGGAAATCTTTACGGGTGTCGGCAATGCGGTTGTGTAACTTGGCAATCTTGATTCGTGTTATATTTCTCCTTTTAGAGTCTTTCGGCTGGCGGGCTAATTTACGTTGAAGTTTCCGAATTTTCCGGTCTAACTTTTTGTAATTAGGACTTTCAGCTTTTTCGCCATTACTCATTACTGCAAAAGTTTTGATTCCCAAATCGATTCCGATACTTTGGTTTTTCGCCTCAGATGAAATGGGTTGAACTTCTACAACAAAACTCAGGAAATAACGATTTGCACAATCTTTGATTACTGTGACCGAACTAGGCTCAGATGGTAGTGTCCTTGACCCGATTGGCTTAACAATACCAATTTTGGCTAAATAGACACCGCTATTTTTCAGAGAAAAACCTCCAATCCTAAATCGTGCTGACTGGCTGTTTCCTCTTTTTTTGAATTTAGGATAACCAACTGTACGACCTTTTCGCTTTCCTTTGCAGGAGTCGAAAAAGTTCTTGAAAGCCGTTTCCAAGTCCGCCACGGATTGCTGTAGCGGAATATTGGAGACTTCGCTTAGCCAAGCTCTTTCTTCAGTTTTTTTCCCTTGGGTGATCGCGATTTTTTGCAGTTGGGCCGAACTTGGCTTTTTCTCGGACTGCTTGCAGAGAGCTAGGCTATCGTTCCAGACCTTCCTCACACAGCCAAACAGCCGAGCCAAGCTCTGCTTTTGGTCTGTCGTTGGATAAAATCTGTACTTGAATCTTGCCTTCATGGTTATACTGATATTGGTCTGTAGGTTTGATTACATATTGGTTTGCAAGCAATGACAACTGTTTACCGCCGTGAGCGACATTCTGTTACAGAACTTAAAATGCACTTGGTCTGCGTAACAAAGTATCGTCGGTCTGTGTTTACGAGCGAAAGTCTTGATCTGATTGAAAAATCGTTTAGAGATGTAGCCCAAAAAATGAACTTTCAAGTGCTAGAGTTCAATGGCGAAGACAATCATGTTCATGCGCTGATTGAGTATCCGCCTAAATTATCAACATCTCAAATTGTTAACGCATTGAAAGGCGTTTCCAGTCGTCGGTACGGACAGGCTGGACATGAAAAACCCCACAAAGAAGCTTTATGGAGTCCTAGTTATTTTGCTGTTTCTGTAGGAGGTGCGCCTTTAGAAGTTTTGAAGGAATATATCAGAAACCAAGAAAAGCCGTCCTAAAAGGACGGGGCTTGTATCCCATTTTTTTAGTCATCAACTGTCAACTGTCAACCGTCAACTGCGGGACTTACGCATCGAAACCTTCACCACCTTAGTTTTTTGTCCGTATCTGCAGGCTGCATGGCGTCTTCTAAGCAAAAAAACCCGGTTTCTGACCACCCGTGCCTCCAGGACTAAACTTTCAACCGTCAACCGTCAACCGTCAACTTTGTTCAAACAGTAGCTAAGCGCGATCGAATTTCAGTATCTGTGTACTGCGGCGTCCAGCCTTCTGTGGTGGTAAAATAGCGCACCGCTTTAATTTTCCGGGCTGCTGTCAAATAAAACCAGTGTTCTGTATTCGCCGGCACGTTGATAAATTCTTCCGGCTGCACTGTGAGTTCGACTTGACTGCCGTCGGGACGCACAAAACCGAAAATTCCCTCTCCTGCTACGATATAGCGGACTTCATCATCGGCGTGGATGTGGCACTTGTTGAATTTGGACAGCATGGTGTCGAGGTTGGGAATGTCTGGGTGCAGTACGATTAAGTCGCGATGCTGATAGCCTGCACTTTCCGACAACTGTTGAAAGTAGCCGTCGAGGGCTTGCAGCACTTGCTCTTTTTGATTGTCGTCAAGAGCATCTTTAGCTAACAAATTTTGAATTTCAGCGCTGTCACCCACGGGCCAGCGGTTGAGTTGAATGTTTAAGGGAGCGAGTTCTCGGGCAATGTCGCTCTGTTGAGTGTAGGTTGTACCGTTTTCGAGTTGCAGGATAGCCATTTTTGCAGGTTCCAATTTTTGGGTGAGGCGATACACAGGCACTGTCAAAGATGTTTGTCGATCGCGTCTTTGACAGAATCACAATTTTAACGTTAATTTTAACAGGACTTACAGGAGAGCCTAGAAACCGGGTTTTTTTAGGCAATACTTCGTTACACACCGTAGATTCGGTAAAAAACCCGGTTTCTTAGTCGGAGTGCGTCCATGACTGACGAACAGTTAAATAGTTGTCAAGATAAGATTGATAAGTCAGGCGCCAGCTAGCACCCGCAGCGACCGGCAACACTGAGATATTTTAGATGTAATTTTTGCAACTACCATGCCTACTTATACTGGAATTTCTAGCGAAGCATTTCAGCATCCCCTCGATCGCCAAGCTGAGGAAGCGCTGCGCAGCGTACCTGGATTTGACTTAATTGCCAGCAAATTTGTAGAATTTGTCTACGAACGGCCGCAATTCGTTTACCTAATGGGAAATAGCATTCAAGTCGGGCCGCGCCAATATGCCAGTATTTATCATATATTTCGGGAGTGCTTGCAGGATTTAGATGTTTTTCCAGAACCGGGTTTATTTGTTTCTCAGAATCCCTCAGTTAACAGCTATGCCCTGGGTAAAAACCAGCCCTATGTAGTATTAAACACTGGTCTTTTAGACTTGTTGGACGAGGCGGAACTGCGGGTAGTATTGGCTCACGAGTTGGGACACATTAAATGCGGCCATCCTATTTTAAATCAAATGGCGATGTGGGCGATGAGCGTCGCCTCGACAATTGGCGAGATGACTTTCGGGCTGGGAAATATGGTCGGCAGCGGTTTAATTTACGCTTTTTACGAGTGGCGCCGCAAAGCTGAATTATCGGCAGACCGGGCGGCTTTGTTGGTGACCGATGACTTAAACAGTGTGATGATGACGATGATGAAACTTGCCGGAGTTAGCAGTAAATATGCTAGCCAATGCAGTTTGCAAGAATTTATCCGCCAGTCTGACAACTATCAAGAACTCGATCGGGACAACCTCAACCAAGTGTATAAATTTTTACTTTACAACGGCGGGCAAGGCGTGATGCTGAGTCACCCTTTCCCGGTGGAACGCCTGCGGTATTTGCGAGACTGGGCAAGTTCCGAGGAATACCGCCAAATTAAGCTAGGGAACTACAAGCGGGCTGTAGCTGAGGGTGCGGTTGATGTAAAGTCCCAAACGCCTAACAGCGAGACGGAGGCTTTGCGCCGTCAGATTGAAGAGTTGCAGCGCGAGATCGAGCGGCAAAAATCAAAGCGAAACTAAGTTTCCTCGTCCCCAGGCTCCTCGTCCCCAGGCGCCTCGTCCCCAGGCTCCTCGTCCCCAGGCTCCTCGTCCCCAGGCTCTGCCTGGGGATGCAGATCCAGAGGCTCTGCCTCTTCTTCGCCAGGATTAGCGAGGCTCTGCCTCTGGATCTCGGTTCTCAGCCAGAGCCTAGGAACCAGCTAAATGTTTTACCGGATTTCCTCGTCCCCAGGCTCTGGCTGGGGATGCAAATCCAGAGGCTCTGCCTCTTCTTGGCGAGGATTAGCGAGGCTCTGCCTCTGGATCTCGGTTCCCAGGCAGAGCCTAGGAACCAGCTAAATGTTTTACCGGATTTGAGGGAGGGAGAAACGTAAAAGGAAGCTAGGCCAGTCAGAGACTTACTCGCAACTGGCCTCCAATCTAAAAACTGTCCCCTCCCTTCTGAAATCTGTTTCTGAGGGGGTGTAGTTTAAATCAAGAGAAGCATATAACTCAAGGGAGCTAAAAAAATGATTATTGATAAACCAATGAATACTCACAAGCCAACTTCTAATTTTTTCGGCAATGTCGGAAAAGTAGCGATCGCCCTGACTCTTCTGGCCGGCGGCATGGCATTTACAAATCCTGGGAGAGACAAATACCTAACTTATGCTTCCGGCCAACTCCAAACCGAGTTGGAAAGCACTGTGTGCAAAGATTCTCGCGTGCCGAAAGCTTTGAGCGGCATTACAGATACTTTGATCGGCAGTTGCAAGAATTTGCTGACTTCGCAGCGCAACACTATCGAAAGCTTGCTCGACAATACAACGCAGCGTCAGAATTTAGGCGTTGTCAGCATTTATACAACTGAACTGGGCAAAAAAAGCTATCAAACCGTTGGAGCTTTTGGGAATTTCGTGACTCTGCCACCTAGTTCTGAAAATCCTCAAAAGTAGAGTCAAATTAAGTTCCATTGTAGAAACCGGGTTTTGTAGAAAGCCCGGTTTTTACTTACGTAATTCTCTCTAATGAAACCTAAATAAATTCGGATACAGCCAGCACATATTTTTAATCAAGCCCGCTAATCCCAGCCAAAAATTAAGTTTTATTAAAAACAAAAAGTTATAGTGCCACTTAATATTAACATAAACACTATAAAGTTTTATCTTTAACAAATAAGCAGATGGCAGTGCAATTAAGTAAGGGTGAGAGATTTAATATCTCTAAAGAAGCGCCGGATATAAAAAAAATGGCGATCGCCCTGGGTTGGCAGGTGACAGAGGCAGGACAAAGCTACGATATAGATGTCTCTGCATTTATGCTAGGTGCTGACGGCAAAATACCTAACGATCAATATTTTATCTTTTACAATAATCTGCAATCCTTTGACAGTTCGGTACTGCAATCGATTCCTGAAAAAAACAACGGCTCTCAAGAAAATAAGACTATTTACGGCATTATCTTACAAAGAGTTAATCCGGAAATTGAGGAAATAACTTTTGTGGTCACTATTCACGAAGCCGAGAAAATTAATGCAAATTTTAGCAATATCAAAAATGCTTTTATCAAAATTAGCAATTTGGATACAAAAAGCGAACTTGTTCGCTATGAATTAAAAGAGAATTTTTCGCGAGAGACTGCCGTAGAATTTGGTCGTTTGTATAGAAAGAATGGAGAGTGGAGATTTCAGGCAGTAGGAGCAGGATATCAGGCAGGATTGCAGAGTTTTGTTGACAAGTATTGCAGCTAAAATAGTAATAATGTTGCTCCAATTACTAAGGAGTTGGCAGAGGCAACCGCAGATAATTTGCAGTTGCCGGCTTGGGAGTTAGAGGTGGAGTCAGAATCGGAACCTTCCGGGGAGACGAACTCGGTGCGATCGCAAATTAACACTCAAGTTAATTCCCACAGCCGCAAAATACTGCTAGCTTTAACGGCAAGTTTAGGGGTTTTGGTGTTGAAGACAGGTGCAGCACCGCCTTAATGCGATCGGGAAATGAAACCCTGAAACAAGCGAAAACACTGGCAGTTGAAACGCAGAATGCAGCGAAATCAACCGATGTCAATCTGCTACTTCGATCGGCAGTTGCAAGAATTTGGTGACTTCGCAGCCCGACATCATCGAAAGCTTGCTCGACAATACAACGCAGCGTCAGAATTGAGGCGTTGTCAGCATTTATACAATTGAACTGGGCAAAAAAATCTATCAAACCGTTGGAGCTTTTGGGAATTTCGTGACCAAAAATTTCAAAGGTGGTACCCGCCACGTGATTTATCCGTGGAATCAATCCCAAATCTCAAATCGAAAATCCTCAAGAAAGAGCATTTATCTCGCGCAAGTCAATCTAAAATCTAAAATCTAAAATCTAAAATCGATTGACTCTGCCACCTAGTTCTGAAAATTCTCAAAAGTAGAGTCAAATTAAATTCCATTGTAGAAACCTGGTTTTGTAGAAAGCTCGGTTTTTACTTACGTAATTCTCTCTAAGTAAATCTCCATAAATTCGGATACAGGCAGCACATATTTTTAATCAAGCCCGCTATTAGCAGCCAAAAATTAAGTTTTATTAAACAGGAAAAATTCTAGTGCCATTTAATATTAACATGAACAAAATAAAGTTTTATCTTTAACAAATAAGCAGATGGCAAGGCAATTAAGTAAGGGTGAAAGATTTAATATCTCTAAAGAAGCGCCTGGTTTAAAAAAAATGGCGATAGGCCTCGGTTGGAAGGTGACAGAGGCAGCACAAAGCTACGAGATAGATGTCTCTGCGTTTATGCTAGGTGCTGACGGCAAAATACCTAACGATAAATATGTTGTTTTTTACAATAACCCCCAATCCTGTGACGGTTCGGTACTGCAATCGATCCCTGAAAAAAACAAGCGAAGTCAAGATAATAAGTGTATTTACGGCGTTATTTTAGAGAAAATTAATCCGGAAATTGAGGAAGTGACTTTTGTGGTCACTATTCACGAAGCAGAAAAAATTAATGCAAATTTTAGCAATATCAAAAATGCTTTTATCAAAATTAGCAATTTGGATACAAAAAGCGAACTTGTTCGGTATGAATTAAAAGAGAATTTTTCGCGAGAGACTGCTGTAGAATTTGGTCGTTTGTATAAAAAGAATGGAGAGTGGATATTTCAGGCGGTAGGACAAGGATATCAGGCAGGATTGCAGAGTTTTGTTGACAAGTATGACAGCGGAAATAGTAATAATATTGCTCCAATTACTAACGAGTTGGCAGCGGGAACAGCAGCAGATGATTTGCAGTTGCCGGCTTCGGAGTTGGAGGTGAACCCAGAAGCGGAACCTTCCGGCGAGACGAGCTCGGTGCGATCGCCAATTAACAATCAAGTTAATTCGGGAAGTCGCACAATACTGCTAGCTATAGCGGCAAGTTTAGGGGTTTTGGTGTTTGGGACAGGTGCAGGAGCGATCGCCTTAATGCGATCGGGAAATGAAACGCTGAAGCAAGCGAAAATACTGGCAGTTGAAACGCAGAATGCAGTCCAAGCCACCGATGTAAATCTGCTCAGAAGTTTCGATAAACGACTTAAAGAAACGATCGCGAATTTAGAGAAAATTCCTAACTTCCCCGGCTTTGGGTATCAACAAGCAAGAGCTGATTTGCTTAAACTGCGCCCGAGTTTGGTTCCTGTACAGCAACACTTACAGGCGGCAGAAAGTCTAGCAACGGCTCAAAAATTGGCGATGGAAGCTGCTGTGGTTGTGCAAAAACCGCCTCATCCGATCGAAGTTTGGCAGCAGTCGCAAAGTAAATGGCAACAGGCGATCGCACTTTTAGAAGCGATTGATTCACGTACACCTGTTTATACTCTAGCTCAAAATAAGTTATCTAATTACCGGGCAAATCGCGCTGTTATCAGGCAAAGAGTTGCGATCGCTCAAAAAGCTGCAAATTTTAGCAACCAAGGTTCTTTGAAAGTTCAAAAGGGAGATGTTCCGGGGGCGATCGCCAATTTTACTCAGGCTTTAGTGCTGAATCCGAACATACCTCAAGCTTACCTCGGATTGGGGATTGCTACTTCAAAACAGGGAAACAAGCAGCAGGCAATTTACAATTACGATCGAGCGCTGCAATTTAATCCTAACTTAGCCGAAGCTTATTTCGGTCGCGCTCAAGCATACTATGAATTGGGAAACAAGCAAAAGGCGATCGGCGATTACGAACAAGCTATTCGCGTTAATCCTAATTATGGTTTGGCTTATTTGGAACGAGGTGCTATTCGCTGTATGCTGGGAACAAAATCGCAAGCAGTATCAGATTTTAAACAAGCGGGAGAACTTTTCTTAAAGCAGGGAGACGGAAATAATTACAAATTAGCACAAAGCTTTATTAATGATTGTCAAGAACCGATTGCAGAGGCTGCAATCTGCGATTATCGAAGGAACATAGACTCCTTGGGCCGACCCTGCGGTCGCTCTCTTAATGTTCCGATTATAATTAGAAGAAAATCCACGACTGCTACCTCAAATTCTGACTCTACTGCTGTTAAAAGCAGTAGCAGCGTTGAAAAAATCTCGCCTGCAAATTCTGATAGCAGCAGCACAAGAACTCGCAGCAGGAGAAGAAGTAGAAGGTAAACGGCTGTTGCATTAGTCAATATAGCAAGCGCCAAGACGGTTAGGACGTTGTTAATGGATGAAACGATTGATTTTATTGCTTCTTCCTTCTTCCTTCTTCCTTCTTCCTCCTTCCTTCGGCTATAGATGACAAAATCTGCTGGTAAGCATCGATAGTTTGCTGGGCGATCGCCTCCCAATTATAATGCTTTTTTGCATACTCTTTGCCATTCAATCCCCGCCGCTGGCGCTCCTGCGGATTGAGAAGTGCTGATTTGATTGAATTGGCGATCGCCCCTACCTCCAAAGGCTCCACCCAACCAGCTTCTGCTTGCTGTATGTCTTCCGCAATATGTATGCGATCGGAAATTACGACAGGTACACCGGCGGCCATCGCTTCTGCTACAGCAATGCCAAAGTTTTCGTAATAAGAAGGCAATACAAATAAGTCGGCTTTAGTTAACAGTTCAACTTTTAAATTACCGCTCACAAAGCCAGTTATTGTTGTGTATTTTGCTAAGCTTGAATTATGAATTTGTACTTTAATTTGTCTTTCATAATCAGCATCTTGGGGATTTGAACCCGCTAAAATAAAGTGAAACTCTATCCCCGATTCTAAAATACTTTCTAAGGCAGGAATTAGCAAATCAAGCCCTTTTTTAGGTGCAATTCGCGACATAAATAAGATGATTGGCACTTGAGATTCTCCCAATCTCTTAGAAAACAAACCTGCTGTCACCCCCAATGGAATCACCAAATCCCGTGGCACAGGCATCTTGCCTGTGCTGCCCAAACCAAATCTTTCTGAGATTTTAGCCTCTTCTTTACTTGTGAAATGAATTGCGGCTGCCCCTGCTAAATTAGGGCGTTCTAAAAGCGTGGCATAAATCTGTTTCAAGAGCTTTTTTTTCTGCAAGTCGGCGGGGTCAAGCATACCGCAGGGACGGATAATGTACGGCAAATGATGATATCTTGCAATTGTAGCCGCGAGGGTAGTTACTGGCGAAAAAAGAGCGTGAAGGTGAGCTAGGTCAAATTGTCGCGCATTTTCATTCAACCACTGCAATAACGAGAATGAAAATTTATATCTGCGCCAGGGATAACAGCGGAAATAAATAATCTGATAGCCGTTTTGTTGTATTGGTTGATTTAGAGGAACATCTAAGGGAAGTTGACCGATATCTCCGTTAGAATCTGTGGTGATAATTGTCACATCAATGTTTTTGGCAGCGAGGGCTGCAGAAAGTCCGAGCACCATTTGACTCGGCCCGCCGTAGACGAGGGAAATTGAGGGAATAATTTGGAGAATTCGCATGGTTAGCACTTGCTATTAGCTGAGGTAGCTGGTTGTGTTATCATAGAAAGAATTGCAAAATTTGCACATTATACTAATTTAGGCGATCGGAGGCAAGTTATGCTGATTGGATTCAGCGTCGGCAACTACAAATCTTTTAAAGAAACTGTCACCCTCAGTATGGTAGCCTCGTCAATTACTGAGGAAGACAAAGAGCTGAACGAAAATAATGTATTCCCAATTAATGATAAGTTAAGCTTAGTCAAAAGTGCTGCTATTTATGGAGCTAACGCCAGTGGTAAGAGCAACCTTGTTGCTGCTATTAACTTTATGAAATGGTTTGTCCTCAATTCATCCAAAGAAACGCAAGTTTCAGACGCGATCGATATTGAAGCATTCAGGCTAAGTACGGAGACAGAAAAAGAGCCGTCTTTGTTTGAAATCGTTTTTCTACTAGAAGACAAAACTTTTAGGTACGGTTTTGAGGTGAACGCGCGGGAAGTTGTTTCTGAGTGGCTATTTCAAGCTGATGACACTGAAGAAAAAATGCTTTTTGAACGGGATTTTGATAATTATACATTAGATGATTTCCCCGAGGGACAAGGCATTAGCGATAAAACCAGAAGTAATGCTTTATTTCTTTCTGTGGTCGCACAATTTAATGGTAAAATTTCTGGCAAAATATTGCTGTGGTTCAGTAAAACTTTGCAATTGATCTCAGGCTTGCAAGATACACAATACCGCGAGGAAACTTTAGAGTCTTTTGAGAACGATCGCCACAGACATGATATTATTGAATTTATCAAGAAGTTAGACTTAGGGATTGCTGATATTCAAATCAAAAAGTATATTTCCCAGAAAACCGCTATGTTCGGTATATATGAAGTAGGCGTGAAAACAGTTCACCGGAAATATGATGCTGATGGGAAACAGACTGCTATAGAATTATTTGATATCGAAACGCACGAATCCGAGGGAACAAACAAACTGTTTGCATTAGCAGGCCTTCTTCTGGATACTTTAAGGACAGAAAAGATTTTATTAATTGATGAACTTGATGCCAGACTGCATCCGCTGATTACTCGCGAATTAATCAGCTTATTCAATTCTAACGAGACTAATCCGCACAACGCACAGCTTATATTCACGACACACGACACAAACTTGCTAAGCAGCAAGACTTTTCGCAAGGATCAAATATGGTTTACCGAAAAGGACAACAAGGGCGCTACTGATTTGTACTCTTTGGTAGAGTATAAAGTAGGAAAAAATGCCTCATTTGAGCGCGATTACATTATGGGTAAGTATGGAGCTATCCCTTTCATTGGTAATTTCAAAGAACTAATAGGTGAACTTCATGAATAAAAAAAGTTCGTCTACAAGAACAAATATTGATTACTACAATAGAAAGGTTAAAACTAGAAGATAGTTTTTAATCGTGTGCGAAGGTGAGAAAACCGAACCCAACTATTTTAGAAGTTTCCCGGTAGACACAAAGGTAATTAAGCTGGATATCAAAGGAGAAGGAAAAAATACGAAGAGTTTAGTAGAAAAAGCTATTGAGTTAAAAAACGGCTCAGAATCCGACGAAACAGACCGATTTTGGTGCGTGTTCGATCGCGATAAAAACCCTAAAAATCCTAACGACTCGCAAAATTTTAATTCAGCCATAACTCTTGCAAGAAATAACGGCATTGACGTAGCTTATTCAAATGATGCTTTTGAATTGTGGTATTTGCTGCACTTCCATTTTTATAATACGGGAATTTCTCGCCAGGATTATCAAAATATGCTAACCAAGTTATTGGGACACGAGTATAAGAAAAACAGCGAGAGGATTTATGAGGAACTAAAAGACAAACAGCAGGATGCAATTAAACACGCAAAACGGCTTTTACAGGAATACGAGCCCTCCAATCCTGAAAGTGACAATCCTTCAACAACAGTGCATCTGCTAGTCGAAGAACTTAACAGTTTTATTCCTAAGGGAAGTTGACCGATATCTCCGTTAGAATCTGTGGTGAGAATCGTCACATCAATGTTTTTGGCCGCGAGGGCCCCAGAAAGTCCGAGTACCATTTGACAAGCGAATTTCAAAGGTGGTACAAGCCCCCGCATTTATCCGTGGAATCAATCGAAAATCTAAAATCGAAAATCCTCAAGAAAGAGCATTTATCCGTGGGGTCAATCTAAAATCTAAAATCTAAAATCTAAAATCGATTGACTCGGCCCGCCGTAGACTAGGGAAATTGAGGGGATAATTTGGAGAATGCGCATGGGATCTCGTTCTTTAAATCAAAATACCAACATCTCCCTTACAAATTTAATTATCTGGAAAAGGCTGCCCGTCTAGCTGTTCAGCTTCCTCTCTCTTTGTTGCTGTAATTTGGGTATTGTGAGATATTTTCTTGGAAAATTCATACATCTCAGTGGCTTTGGCTTCCGCAGCTTTCACAATTTCAAGGATTTCCAGGAGTTGGCTTTCATCAGGTAATTGTTTCATGACAATACTTCTAATCTCTCAACTATTTTGTCTATCATAATTTTAGATTCTGGAGCAATCTGTAGCAAGGCTGCTAAATAATCTCCTGCTTTTTGAACATCTTCATCGGGCACACCATCCATCAATACATTGCCCACGATGTGCTCTGCTTGTAAGCGAGTACCTGCTACGTTGAATTGAAAATTGGTGATGGAAGAAAAGTATTGCATCAGTATTTCATTCTGGGGGAAATGAGACATTGCTCTTCTAAGTGCAAAAAGTCCCTGCGTTGCTTGGCGCTCTGTATCGTCTAGTACCTGGTAGAGTTCGGTAACCAAAGAGCGTATGTCGGAAGGAATAGCCATTTACGACAGTTTTTATTTAACACTTGCATTATACTGCTAAAAGTTACAACAACTCTTTATAAAATTCCAACAACTGCTCCGCTAAAGCTTTATTTGTATAATTGCTCATCGCTCTATGATAACCCCGATCGCCCAAATCGGCAGCCAAATCCTGCCGCTCCATCAATCGCTGCAAACACTCTCGCAAAACCCCAGCATTTCCCTCGGGGAATACTAACCCCGCATCGCCGATGACGTGGGGAATTTCCCCGCAGTCGGAACCAATAACCGGAATTTGACAGGCCATCGCTTCGATTAAAACGTGACCGAATTGTTCTTTCCAGCCCACAGCGGTCAAAGTTTTGAACTTATAGCTGGTTTGCGATGGCAATACCAAACAGTTCATTAAGTTAAGGTAGGGGGGAATTTCTTCGTGAGAAACGCTTTCTACCCAGATTATTCGGTCGCTGATTCCCCATTCAATACATTTTTCGGCGAGGTGCGTCCGCAATTTTCCTTGTCCTACTAACAGCCACTTCCAAGAGCTTGTTTTCAACCCTGCCAAAGCAGAAGCTAAAGTTAACAGTCCTTTTTCTTCTACAAACCGTCCTACAAATCCTACCACAAAATCGGTCGGTTCAATGCCGAACCTGCGCGATAAATCAGCGTCTTTACCACTGCGGCGAAACAAAGTTTCATCTACTCCGAGTTGTGGCATTACTTTTATCGCACCTTGATAGCCCCGCTGCCGCAAAATTTTAGCTCCATCTAGGTTGCCTGCAATAATTCCGTCGGTGTGCTGAAGATTGTAATTTTCTAAGACTGAAACAGGCCAATTCAATTGATAAGGCAGATTCCACCAGGTAAATAATATATTTTTTGCTTGCAGTTTGAGCAGTTTATTTAGTAAGATTAACTGAGCGCAAGCGAGGGATTTTGAACCTTGTTCAACTTGGATAATCTGTGGCCTAAATTTTTGCAACAGTCCAATTAAATCTGTGCCGAAAATTAGCAATCCTTGATTGTTTTGACTAAAATGGGAGACTGGGACTACTTTAAATGATCCTTCTTGATAGAATTGCGTTTCTATAATTTTATTTTGTATGCCTCCGGGTTTCCAACGCTGCGGCACTACAACTGTTACTTCAATATCGGGAGCTAGGTGTGCTAACATCTTGAATTTTTCCCGATTGATGTCAACTATATAGGTGTGGCTGGCAACGAGAATTCTCATTTTTTAGTCATTGCTAATTGGCAATTGGTAAGAATTATTGAGGATTAATATTATCTTGATCGGTGTAAATTTGTCCGTCGTTCCACAGGGAATGAATTAATGTATTGAGGACGCTGATAAAACCGAGGATATAAAAACTAAATCGAACAATTATTTTAATGGGCGATCGGCTTTTATGGCAAGGCGGATTTCCCAAAACGTGGCAGTCAAAGAGTTTGGCGAAAAATCGCAGGCATTGAAAGGCTGTTAAATTTTTTAATCCCATGAGGAAATGGTTGTGATAAAATGTGATTTGATATTCGAACGATCGCGTGCTGACATCGTGACATCCCCCGCTCTCTTCCCCTAAGTGAACTAAACAAGCCTGGGGATCGTACCAAATTTTCATGCCAGTCGATCGCAATCTCAAACAAAAATCCGACTCCTCCCGCACCGCACTGCCTGCAAACCGCTCGTCAAACCTCAGCCCGCATTCGGCAAAAACCTGCCGGCGAAAAGACATATTACAGCCTCTAGCCGAGAGCACCTGCTGCGGTTTTACTGTATGCACCAAATCGATAAAATACCAGGCAATGCCTGCATCCATCGCTTCTGTTGGCAAATATTCGATCGCCAAATCGCCTCCAGAATCATCCAGTTTCATTCTGTCAAAAACCCTGCCCGCCACACATCCCACATCGGGTTTTTCTAAATAGTTGCCAGCGTGAGCCGCCAAAAAACCATCTGGCAATTGTACATCATCATCAATAAATAAAATAATCTCTCCAACGGCGCGCCGCACTGCATAATTTCGAGCTCCCGGCAAACTCGCCCAATCTACGCGAAACCACCGAATTTTGCCAGCATTTGCCAATTCCTCTAAATAAACTTGAGTTTCCGAGTCGTGGGTGCGAGTTTGATCGATTACCAGCACTTCAAAATTCGGATAATTTTGCCGAATCGCATCAGCCAATGTCTCTCGCAGAGGTTGCTCGCGATTGTATGTGGGTATCACAACAGAAATCATCATTTGCAGTTGCCACTTTCATAAAAAATTTCGCTAAGTGGGTTCCGAGGGTCACGAAGAGTGTCCGCCCGGGAAACGACTTGGGGATTTCAATAAGCGAGTGAATCTTCAAAAGGCGTAACCATAGCCATCCTTGCGACGAACAATTGGGCAGTATTTGTGGCTAATTCCTTGAATCAATTCCGATCCTGAAATATTGAATTCTAAGCTATGACCTTGATTACCACAAATAATATCATACATACACTGAGTCGATGACCGAAAGCATCCAGGATACAAGCCCCTGGATTCATTCCGAAAGCAGACTCAGGACCGGTGAAATAAAAAACCTGTATCCGATGAAACTTGCCCGCCGAATTTAGCCGTGGGGTCAAGGCTTCAATTCTTTAATCTCAAATCTAAAATCTAAAATCGATTGACCGAAAGCATCCAGGATACAAGCCCCTGGATTCATCCGTCCAGAAATAAAAAACCTGTATCCGATGAAACTTGCCCCCCGAACTCATCCGTGGGGTCAATGCTTCAATTCTTTAATCTAAAATCTAAAATCTAAAATCAAAAATCGATTGACCGCCTCAGAAAGAAACCTTAACTTCGCTGGTGACGCGCAGCACGGACTCTTGCTGGAAAGTGCGCTTGTAAGTTTCGATTATTTCATTAATAGCTTGATTTTTTTCCGAGCTACTTTCATAAATCAAAATAACTATTTTAGAGTTTTCTCGGATCAGAATTCCCGAGCTGTTGAGAAACTGCCCGGAGCCGTCTAATACCGTTAGCCCTTCCCGAAAGCGAGGCGTAATAACGGTCTTGACAAACTCCTGCCATTCTGATTCCGAAATTGTCTCGCCTCCGGGTTTACTTAAGCCAAAATACAGTTCATCTTTGAGGAGATTTGTTTGCTTGGCATTAGTATCCGAAGTTTCGGGAAGTTGAGCGCGGGCAATTGTCGCCGGACAAACAGGTAAGATGAACAGCAGACAGGTCAAACCAAGACTGTTAAGATGTTTATTCATGAGGAATTACGCGGAACTTCTATATGTAGGGTGGGTCATAAGTGCCTTACCGCTTATTTCTTAGTCCGCGTGGGCTCTCGCCAGCGCGCCAGCGCTTAGGCGGACGAAAGTTTGTGTAGGACCGGTTTCCACCGCCGAGTCTTATTATTTCTTAGTCCCTCTGTGTTCGGAAGAAAGTTTGTATAGAACCTATTTGAGATCTTTTTAGGGGGTAACTGGAGCAGCAAGTCGTTTGAGCATCAATCTGATAAAACAAAGCTTGAGCTTGGCATTGGCAGCTTCAAGTGTGCGGTCAAAATTTTTGACTAAACTCTTGCATCGCTCTACCCAAGCATTCGATAAATCCCCCTACATACCCTTGTTTTCCGGACTTTGACTGCTTGAACATAGAGAGAAAGTCTGGGAAGCAATCCTACATCTTTCAAGGATTGCCAGTTTTGAGGCTTTGTTTCGATACAATGAGAGCTTTTAAGCCTCAAACAAAAATGCAAGGTCTCTTTCCTGAGCCAGTTAGCCAGCTCTCCTGAGCAAAATTCAAGCGTCTCCTAGAAGCACTACTTGATAATCCTCCAAGAGCGCTAAAACTTGGTCGATCGCACTAATTTGTTCTGTCACATTACTACTACCCAACTTGGGTAGCAGTGTCCAATATAAAGGAATGGCTCTGTTCTCCCACAGGAGGCTTACCATAAGTAGGTTGATAGAAGTCCATTGAGGGCGATCGATAACAATTGCGAACGTTTGCCCCACTTGGCAATAGGTAGTTAACCAATAAGCGATCGGAGGATACCAAAGAAGGTCGAGCCTTAATTGAGATAACTTCAAAAACTTTTGTAATTTCCGACGCCGACTTTCAATAGTAATCGGGTAGGAAAACATTCGGGCTAAATGTTCTAACGTAACTTGCTGGGGCGATTGCAGGACATTAAGCAAGAGACTTAGGATCGCCAATTAAATAACTTACAATTTTAATTATTATTGTGGGATGGGCGTCCCGCCCGTCCTTTTTG